>CANPXB010000026.1 GCA_947585595.1 uncultured Bacilli bacterium | reverse complement strand
TATTATCTCACTTCAAAGGTCATCCTATGGGTGGCTTCGGAGGTGCTCTAAAACAACTATCTATCGGTGTCGCTTCAAGTAAAGGTAAAAGATTTATCCATTGCTGCGGTAATAATGGTTCTTATGAAGATATGTTCCATCAAGATCAAGATAAATTCTTAGAATCAATGGCTGATGCTGCATCATCAGTAGTTAATCATTTTAAAGATAATATTACTTATATAAATATTATGTGTAATATGTCAGTAGATTGTGATTGCTGTAATGTAGCTGAAGATCCATGTATGAAAGATATTGGTATTCTAGCTTCAACTGATCCAGTAGCTATTGATCAAGCTTGTATTGATTTAGTTAAATCTTCTGATGATCCAGGTCGTGACCATCTACTAGAAAGAATTAATTCTCGTCATGGTACTCATACTATCGATGCTGCTGCTGACTTAGGTATTGGTACTAAAGAATACGAACTTATTGAAATAAAATAATTGACTGATTTATTCAGTCTTTTTTACGTGTTAGTTTTAATATGAGGAGTTTATATATGAAAAAGAAAAAAATAATTATAATTATTAGTATAATAGTTATTATCTTATTAGCAGTTGGTATTTTATGTTTAAAATTTAATAAAAAAGATAATCAAAAATCTCAAGAAGATAATAATCCTTCTTCATTAAACATAACTCTAATTGATAACTTAGATGTTGAAATAAATAGTGAAATTAACTTATTATCTTTCATTAAAGATACTAATGATTTAGAAATAATTAGTGAAAATACTAAAGTAGATACCTCAACATTAGGTGAACAAACATTAATTATTAAATATCAAGAAAAAGATGAAGAAAAAGAAACTAAATTTACTATTAATATAAAAGATACTATAATTCCTAGTATAGAATATCAAAAAGAATTAACTACGACAGCCGGAACTGAAATAGATTTATTAAAAGATGTTAAAGTAACTGATAATTCCAATGAGAAAATTAAAGCAACAGTTGAAGGTGAATATGATTTTAATAAAGAGGGAACTTATAATCTAAAATATGTTGCAATTGATAGTAGTAATAATAAAGTAGAAGAAGAATTTACTTTAAAAGTAAATAAAAAAGCTGAAAAGAAAACTAATACTAGTCAAAAAACTACTACCACTAAGAAAACTCCTTCTAAAAATGTTAATCCAAGTAAAGAATGGATAGATTTTGATTTAGTTGCCGAAGAAGGAACTCCAACCAATTATAAATATGGTACTAAAATAAAAGAAGTAAAAGAATATTTTGTTTTAAAATATAGTGATAATACTGAAGAAAAAGTATTTGCCGACTCATATTCTAGTTTAGATACATCATCTTATAATGGAAATACTCAAAGTATTTTAAGTGAAGCAACCAAGATCGTTGATAGTAACTTAAGTTCACAAAATGAAATGTTAAAATATGTTAATGAATATAGAACTGAAAAAGGATCTGCACCTTTAACAATAGATAGAGATTTATCTATTGCTGCAACAGTTAGAGCAATAGAAATAGCTTACTCAGGCAAATTCTCTCATGAAAGACCTAATATGACCGGTAATGATACTTGTTTTACTGTCTTAAGTGATCTTAATATTAGTCGTATGGCAATTGGCGAAAATATCGCTTATGGTAATTCAACTGTCAAAGCAACTGCTGTTCAATGGCGAAATTCTAGTGGTCACTATGCCAATATGGTTAATCCAGGTTTTAAAAGAATTGGTATTGGAATATTCCCTGAACCAGCTAGTAAATATCAATATCATTGGGTTCAAATATTTAGTGACTAATTAATAATATGATTTAAATATCTAGAAAAAGGGTGATTCTATGTATGATTTAATAATAATTGGTGCTGGGCCAACTGGTCTTACTAGTGCTTTATATGCTTTACGGGCTAATAAAAAAGTTTTAGTTTTAGAAGCTAAAAGTTATGGTGGCCAAATAATTAATGCTAGTAATATTGAAAACTATCCTGGTATTCCATCTATTTCTGGTTTTGATTTTGCTACTAACTTATATAATCAAGTTAAAAATCTAGGTGGTGAAATCCTTTATGAACCAGTAACTCATATATCTGAAGATAAACAAGTAACAACACCTAAAAATACTTATCAAGCTTCTGCTATTATAATTGCTACTGGTACTGAAAGAAGAAAACTAAATCTACCAAATGAACTAGAATTAACCGGTAAAGGTATTTCTTACTGTGCTACTTGTGATGGTCACTTTTTTAAAGATAAAGATGTTGCTGTAGTAGGTGGAGGTAATACCGCTTTAGAAGATACTCTTTACTTATCTAATCTAGCTCGTATAGTCTATTTAATTCATCGTCGTAACACCTTTAGAGGTGAAGCTAAATATCTTGAAGAACTACATAATAAACCAAATGTAAAATTTATCTTAAATGCTGAAATTACTAACATAAAGGGAACTGATCAGTTAGAAAGTATTACTACAAATCAAGAAGAAATACCAGTTCAAGGTTTATTTATAGCTATTGGCGGTGAACCCCAAAACCAAATATTTTCTAATATCGTCGATTTAAATGAAAATGGTTATATCATATCTTTAGATGGTGTTCACACTAAAACTAAAGGTATCTATGTTGCAGGGGATGCTAGAGTAAAAGAGTTAAGACAATTAACAACAGCTGTAAGTGATGGTAGCATTGCTGCCACCATTGCTATAAAAGAAATGGAGTAATAATATGAAAGAAACTTATGATTTTTTAAAAGAATGTAGTATGTATTTCCTAGCCACTATTGATGGTGATAAACCTCGTGTAAGACCATTTGGTACAATTAACTTATTTGAAGATAAATTATATATTCAAACTGGTAAAGTTAAAGATGTTTCAAAACAAATGCAAAAAAATAATCATGTTGAGCTATGTGCTTTTAAATATGGTGAATGGCTTCGTGTTTCTGGTGAAGTTGTAAGAGATGATCGCGTTGAAGCTAAAGAAGCTATGCTTAATAACTATCCAGATTTAAAAGAAATGTATTCTGCTACTGATGATAATACTGAAGTTCTATATTTAAAAGATGTAACTGCTACCATTTATTCATTTGAACATGAACCAGTAACTTATAAATTTTAGGAATATATTGTGCCTAGCATAATATATTTTTTTATTATATAATACAAGTAGGTGATAAAATGAAAACCCAAAAGAAAAACAAAGAAAAAATAACTCTTCCTAAATATTCTTTAAGTGAAGAATTAATTAGTGCTATATCTCATGGTGTCGGTGCTTTACTTTCTATTGCTGCCTTAGTCCTATGTATTGTTTTTTCAAGTCTCCATCATAATGCTTTAGCAGTTGTATCTAGTTGTATCTATGGTGTTAGTTTAATAATTTTATATTTAATGAGCTGTTTATATCATAGTTTTAAACCCAATAAAGCTAAAAAAGTATTCCGTATCTTTGATCATTGTAGTATCTTTTTACTAATAGCTGGTAGTTATACTCCATTTTTATTATTAATAATTGGTGGCTTAAAAGGTGTTATCATGCTAATAGTTATGTGGTTATGTGCTATCGTCGGTATCGTAGGTAATAGTATTGCTTTAGAAAAATTCCGTTATATTGCTTTCCCACTATATTTAATAATGGGTTGGATGGCATTATTTTCTTTAAAACCATTAATTGCTAATCTAGCTACTCCAGGTTTAGTTCTTTTACTAACTGGTGGTATTGTCTACACAGTTGGAGCTATTATTTATTTAATAGGTAGTAAAGTAAAATATATGCATTCCATCTGGCATTTCTTTGTTCTAGGTGGTAGTATCTTCCAATTCTTTGCTATATTACTATATGTTATTTAAGTAAATCATCAAGATTTACTTTTTTAAAATAAGGAGAATTATTATGAATTATCAAATAAAAGAAATAACTTATGAAGATATTAGAGCTTATATGAATGTTAATATCGATTCATGGTTAGAAACCTATCCTGGTATTGTTGATGATGAATTCTTACATGATATAGATACTAATCGTGAGAAATACATCAGTCGTCAACAATCTAAATTTTTAGAAAATAATAAAGAAAAAGAAAAGAAATTCTTACTTTTTGTTAACAATGAACCAGTAGGTATGACTTCATGTGGTATATCTAATGATCCTAAATATCCTAATACTGGTGAAATATATTCTATCTATTTACTTAATAAAGTTAAAGGCAAAGGATATGGTAAAATACTATTTTTAAATAACGTTCAAGAACTAATCAAGATGGGTTATAATAACATGGTCATTGGTTGTTTAAAACCTAATCCATCTAATAGTTTCTATTCTCATATGGGTGGTAAATTAATTAATACTTATTTAAGAAAAACAGGTAATAAAGAAATACCTGAAAATGTTTATTACTTTTCTAATATCCAAAACTTAATAAAGTAGGTGAATACTATGTCTTTAAAACTTAATAACAAACTAATAACTATAATCTTAACTATTATTTCTATAATCACTATTATTACTTGTTTAATATGTAATTATCTTCTTAGTCATACTTTAAATTGGTCATTAATAGTATTATCGACTATTATCTTTAGTTATCTTATTATTTTACCAAGTCTTATCTTATCTAAAAAGAAAAGACTTCTTGGTAGTTTAATTAGTTTAACTATTTTAATTCTTCCATACTTATTTATTTTAACTATTTTATTACATAACTTTAATACATTTAAAATAGGTAGTATTAGTTCTATCATAACTATATTATATTTATGGGGAACTTATTTAATATCTCATAAAGTTAAAAATTTAAAAGGTGCTGCTCTTGAAATATTATTAACTGCTATTTTCTCTTTAGTTATTAATATTGTTTTATCATTAATCTTATCTACTAATACTTTTACTATTTTTAATATTATCTGTATTATTTTCTTATTTATCTTTTCTATAATCTGTTTTATTTATAGTCATAAATATCATCTTTAAAATTCTTTTCTAAAATAACTATTTAAGGTATAATAAGAACTAGATTGGTGGTAATTATGAAAAAAATATTAAGTTTATTATTAATTGTCATTTTTCTTCTAGGTTTAACTTTTGGTTGTACTAAAAAAGAAGAAGAAAAGAAAGGCAATATTGAGTATACAGTCCAAACTGATGCTGAAAAGTTTAAAGATGATTATGAATCATTAAATGGTACTAAGAATAATTCTGGTTTAGAACATCGTACTGTAACTATTCCTGCTGATAATCCTATAGAGTATGCTACAGCTACTGATATTTTAACTAAAATGGAAAATAAAGAAACATTCTATGTTTACTTTGGTTCTCGTTATTGTCCATGGTGTCGTAGTGTTATCGAAAAAGCTCTTGAAATAGCTAATAAATATAATGTTGAAAAAATATATTATGTCGATGCTTGGAGTGATGACCACGTTGAAGCTCTAAGAGATACATATGAACTAAATGATAAAAATAAACCAGTATTAAAAAGTGAAGGTGCAAAAGAATATCAAGATCTTCTAAAGGCCTTTGATAAAGTCTTAAGTAAGTATACTTTAACTACTAAAAAAGGTAAAACAGTTAAAGTAGGGGAGAAACGAATATTTTTACCAAACTTCATTTATGTTGAAGAAGGTAAAGCTATTGAATTAGTTGAAGGTCAATCAGATAAACAAAAAGGTTCACGTGATGAACTTACTGATGAAATCTTAGCTGACGAAGAAAAAACATTTACTAAATTCTTTAATCGTAAGTAGTTTTTAAGGGACTTATATAAGTCCTTTTAAATTTGCATAAAACTACAAAAAGTGCTAGAATTATTGCATTGCCTAAAGTTAATATTAATATAATTATATAAATAGACATATTGGGGGAATTACTATGAAAAAAATTACTGATTTTATTGTAAAATTTCGCTATGTTTTATTAGTTTTATTTTTAATTTTAACTGGTCTATCTTTTTATTTATCTAATAAAGTTAAAATTAATTATGATATGACTGAATACTTACCTAAGTCTTCAGAAACCAAACAAGGTTTAAATATCATGAACGCTAACTTTAAAACTGAAACTAGTACTTTAAATATTATGTTTAAAGATTTAACTCCTGAAACTAAAAAAGAAACTGAAGAGTACTTAGAAAATTTAACTAAAGTAACTGATGTTGAACTAGATGAAAAAGATGAATACACTTTATTTATTGTTACTGTAGATGATAAAGCTGATTCTAAAGTAGCAGCTAATATCTATGATGAAGTAACTACTAAATACGAAGATACTTTACTAGCTACCTCAGGAGATATTACTTCTCGTAATAAAGATGTTCTACCATTTTATGTTATTGTCTTAGCCGTTTTAAGTGCTTTAATTATTTTAATAATAATGAGTGAATCTTATATCGAACCATTCTTATTCTTATTTACTATTTTAATTGCTGTTGTTATTAACAAAGGAACTAATATTATTTTCCCAACAGTTTCTAATATTACTAATTCTATTGTTGCTATTTTACAAATGGCTTTATCAATGGATTATTCTATTATGTTAATGAATCGTTATCGTTTAGAACGTGAAACGGAAAAAGATAAAGTCAAAGCCATGAAAAAAGCTTTATATCATGCCTTTAGTTCTATATCTAGTAGTTCAGTTACTACCATTGTTGGTTTATTAGCCCTAGTTTTCATGAGTTTTACCATTGGTAAAGACTTAGGTTTTGCTTTAGCTAAAGGCGTTATCTTAAGTTTATTAAGTATCTTTACTTGTCTACCAGGTTTAATTATCTTATTTGATAAATTAATCTTTAAATTTAAAAAGAAATGTCCAATTATTAAATTAAATCTAGTTGGTAAAATATCATATAAATTAAGATATGTTGCTATTGCTGTCTTTCTTCTAATCTTTATCTTTAGTTATATCTTTAAAGGTAATATGAATATTGTCTATACTCAAGAAGGTACAGATGAAATTGAAAAAGTCTTCCCCTTAAATAATCAAATGGCCATTGTTTATAATAACGAAGATGAAGAAAAAATTTCTAAACTATGTCATAGTTTAGAAGATAATGATAAACTAAAAGATGTTTTATGTTATAGTAACACTATTAATGAACCAGAAACTTATGATAAGTTTAATCCTAAATTAGATGAATTAGGTTCAGATAGTGAGGTAGAGGAATACTTACTTAAAATTGTTTATTATCATTACTATAATCCTAAAGAAGATAATAAAATGACTTTAGATGAATTCATTAACTTTATTAAAACAACTGTCTATAATAATGATGAATTACAAGATAATATTGATAATAACATGCGTCAAGATATTAATCGTTTAACTAACTTTAGTACACCAAATAGTGTTAATAAAAAGAAAACAGCTACTGAAATCGCTGATATTCTATCTTTAGATAAAGACTTAGTAAATGATGTCTTTATTTATTATCATGCCCAAAATATTAATACTAAAATGACTTTAAGTGAATTTATTAATTTTATGAATGATTATGTCTTAAAAGATCCTAATTATTCTAAGTATGTTGATGCATCAACAAAAGATAACTTAAATCGTGTAACTAAGTTCACTGATAAAGATAATGTTAATCATAAATTATCTAATTCTGAAATGGCTGACTTATTTGATATTGATTCCAGTACTACTAAAGACCTATATACTTACTATTTATTAGAATCTAACCTATCAAATGAAATGACTTTAAGAACCTTTACTAATTATGTTAATAATAACTTAATTAATGATCCATCATACAGTAGCATGATCGATAAGAATCAAATAGCTTTACTAACTAAGTTAACAGACAAAACATATATTACAACTCCAATGTCTGATGCCGAAGCTCTTGATTTTATTAATTCTTTAACTGGAATGAGTAATGAAGATTTACTTTATTTGGCTACTAAAATGACAGGAATGCCAAAGGAAAATATTGCTAATTATATAAAAACATATGGTTTTAAAGGTGCTATTGGTATGTTAAACTCGTTTAAGAAAATACCAAGTGAAATGGCGAGCCAACCTATAACTCCATATAATATAATAAACCTTATTTCATATATGAGTTCTAATAATACATTACCATTAACTGCTGAACAAAGTTCCAAACTTAACCTTGCCAAAACCATCATGGACAGCACCCTAAACGGCACAACTTATTCATACTCTGAAATAGCTAGCTTACTAGGTTTAAGTTCATCTACTACTAAAGGTGTCTATGCTTTATACTATACTAGTTCTTTAGAATTAAAACCATTAACATTTGTTAACTTTATCTTAGATCATCAAGATGATAGTACCTTAAAAGATCAAATTGATTCTGCAACTATTAAAGACTTAACTCTATTAAAGAAAATTATTAATAGTACTTTAAACAATACTAAATATACTTATAAAGAATTAAAAGAATTATTAGAACTAGATAATAATGATTTAAACTTAGTTTATTCTTTATATGATGTAAGAATTAATAAAGTTAAAATCAATATGTCATTACGTGAATTTGTTAAATTCTTAAATGATGACCTAATGAACAATCCTAAATATAGTTCTGATTTTACTAAAGATAATAAAACTAAATTAAAAGCTTTAAATAAGATTATTAATAATACTATTAATAATAAAAAGTATAATAAAAATGATTTATATAATAGTTTATCTACTTTATCTAATGATTTAGATAAAGACTTAATTGATTTAATTTATATCTATTATGGTAGTGAGAAAGAATATAATAATGAATATACTTTAACTATTGAAGAATTTGTTAATTATTTAAATAATGATATTTTAAATGATAAGAGATTTACAGACTTTATTTCTGATGAAAGAAGAAATGAAATAATTGATGCTAAAGAATTTGTTTCTGATGCTAAAGAATTATTAGTTAGTGATAAATATTCACGTGCTGTTTTAAATACAACATATGCTCCAGAAGGGGAGGAAACTTTTAAATTTATTGATACTTTAAAAGAAGATTTAAAAGATAGTAAAGAAACCTATGTAGTTGGTGATTCAGCGATGGCTCATGAAATGAGTAATACTTTCCAAGATGAGTTAAACTTAATAACTATTTTAACTATTGTCTTTATCTTCGTTGTTGTTGCTATTACCTTTAAATCAGTTTTAATCCCAATAACTTTAGTTTTAATTATTCAATGTGCTGTTTTCTTAACAATGGGTATTTTAACATTTACTGGTGATGTATACTTTATTTCTATCTTGATTGTTCAAAGTATCTTAATGGGCGCAACAATTGACTATGCTATCGTCTATACTTCATATTATCTAGAAGATCGTCAAAAACATGATATAACAACTTCGATAATTAATGCTTATAATCATTCAATTCATACTATCTTAACTAGTGCTTCTATCTTAGTTCTATCAACTTTAATTGTTGGTGGCTTATCTGAAGCCATTACTGCTAAGATATGTTTAAGTATTTCAATGGGCTCATTCTGTTCAGCTGTCTTAATCTTACTATTATTACCAGCTATCATTTCTGCCTTTGATAAATACTTTATTAAAAAGCCTAAAAAAGTGGTTCGTAAATAGACGAGTCACTTTTTTTTCTTTTATGATATAATTAACTAGAAGTCATTTAATTATTAAGGAGAAAATATATGTTACTAATAATATTTATAATAATTTTTATTACTCTTTTAATTATTTATCGTACTAAATTAATTAAGAATAATTACTTAAAATTACTAAGTAAATATTTATTAATATTTCTTGGTATTTCTACTATTTTAGAATTAACTATTTTTAATTATCGTTTTTATGAATCATTGTTCTTTACTAATAATTCTAAAGAAATAACTGATTATACTTATATTGATGGTATTACTTGTGAAGGTAAGACTTGTAAAATAAAAGAAGATACTTCCTATATTGAAATAACTAATCTTGATACTAAAGTTAATAATATTGAATTAAAACTTAATAGTGATAAACTCTTAATTACTAAATTTAATCTTTCTTTTACTGATGATTCTAATACTGAATATTTAAATGCTGGAAGTAGGGTATATTCTAAAGGTGTTACTAGATCTCATTATTTTCGTCTTGAACCAAGTGGTAATGTTCATAAAATTCGTTTAGAGGTTAAAGAAACAAATGCTAATTTTACTATTGAAAGTATTAAGTTAAATACTCAAGTTCCATTCTTTATTAGTAGCTTTCGTTTACTTCTTATTTTAGTAATAAGTTTATTTATTATGATAATTAATCCTTTAAATAAACTTCATGAATTATCTTATGATTTTAAACATCATAAAAAATTAACCATTGTTATTGTTATAGCTTTAAGTATCATTTTCTCTTTATCAACTTTTGCTAACTCTGAAAGTTATAACTTTAAAAAAGATTCTCATATCCAACAATATGATATGTTAGCTGTATCTTTAGCACATGGTAAATTCTCTTTAGATCTACCTGTAACTGATAAGCTACTATCTTTAGATAATCCTTATGATCCAAGTGAACGTAATAATCTTAAGAGAAATGCTGACTATTACTGGGATTGTGCTTACTATAATGGTAAATACTATTCTTATTTTGGTATTGTTCCATGTTTATTAACATATTTACCATTCTACCTAGTTACGCATCATGATCTACCTAATGTCGCTGCTATGTGTATCTTTATTACCATCTTTATCTCTTCATGTTTCTACTTAGTTTATCAAATTGTTAATAAATATTTTAAAAAAACTTCTTATATTTGGTATTTACTATTAAGTATCTTCTTTACTATTGCTAGTGGTCTTATATCATTTGCTAGTTATCCAATATTATATAGTATGCCAATTATTACTGGTCTTTCATTTGCTATTTTAGGTCTTGCTTTCTGGCTTAAATCAACTAATTCTAAAAAGTTAAATAGTAAATACTTATTCTTAGGTAGTTTATGTATGGCTATCGTTGCTGGTTGTCGTCCTCAACTATTATTATCTAGTTTCTTTGCTATTCCTATCTTTAGTGATTATATCTTTAAAAAAAGAGAACTATTTAGTAAAAAGTCTATTAAAGAAACAATTTTATTTGTCTTACCATACTTAGTTATTGCTCTTGCTTTATGTTATTATAATGCATCTCGTTTTGGTAGTATTATTGACTTTGGTGCTAACTATAATTTAACTACTAATGATATGACGAGAAGGGGATTCAAATTAGATCGTATTTTCTTAGGAATCTATTACTTCCTTCTAGCTCCAACCAAAATAACCCCAATCTTCCCATTTATTGAAAAAGCTAAATTAAGTACTATGTACTTAGGTAAGACTATTTCTGAAAGCTTATATGGTGGTTTCTTATTTATTAATCTAATATCTATCTTAGGTATCTTATCCTTTAAATTCAAAAAAGTTATAGAAGATAAGAAACTCTATAAACTAAGTATCTTATCAGTTATCTTTGCTTTAATAATTGTTATTGCTGATACACAAATGGCTGGTATCTTACCACGATATATTTCTGACTTTGCTTGGTTAATTAATTTAAGTACTATCATTGTTATTTTATCTTTACTAGATAAAAATATCTTAAATAAAGACTTTAAAAAACTAATCGTTATCTTAATTATGTTTAGTTTAATATCTAATTGTCTTATCTTCTTTACTGAAAGTACTATCTTAAGTAAATATAATGTTTTAAAAACAATCTATTACTATATCTATCATAGTTTTATGTTCTGGTTATAAAGTAAATCAAATGATTTACTTTTTTAAATCTTTAAATATATGTTGACATCTGTATATAATCTGTATATACTAAATATATACAAAAGAGGTGATTAGATGGAAATAATAATTAGTAATTCTAGTGGTGTTCCTATATATGAACAAATTAAAGAACAAATAAAAAATAAAATAATTTCTGGTGAATTAAAAACTGATGAATTATTACCATCAATTAGAAGTTTAGCTAAAGACTTAAGATGTAGTGTTATTACAACTAAAAATGCTTATGAAGAATTAGTTAATGAAGGCTATGTCAAAACAATTCCTTCCAAAGGCTTTTATGTTGCTGAAATAAATAAAGATTTAGCTCGTGAGGAACAATTAAATAAAATTCAAACTTTAATTGATTCAGCAATCGAAATTGCTAAACTAAATAATTTATCTAAAAAAGAATTAAAAGAAATGATCGATATTTTATATGAGGAGGAATAATATGGAAAATATATTAGAAGTTAAAAACTTAAATAAGTCTTATGATACCTTTGCTTTAAAAAATATTAGTTTTACTTTACCTAAAGGTATGATTATGGGTTTTATTGGTGAAAATGGTGCTGGTAAAACTACAACCATTAAATCTATTTTAGGAATTATAAAAAAATATCAAGGTAATATAAAGATTTTTGGTCTAGATAATCTTCAAGATGAAAAAAAAATTAAAGAAGATCTTGGTGTCGTTTTAGATGACATGTTCTTTCCTGAAATCTTAACTCCTAAAGATATTAATAATATTATGAGTAGTATTTATCATAATTGGGATTCTAAAATGTATTATCAATACCTAAAAGATTTCTCTTTACCAGACAATAAAACAATTAAAACATTATCTAAAGGAATGCGTAAAAAACTAGAAATAGCTACCGCTTTATCTCATCATCCTAAACTATTAATTTTAGATGAACCAACCGCTGGTTTAGATCCAATTGCTCGTGCTGAAGTTATAGAAATCTTTCAAGACTTTATTCAAAATGAAGAATGTTCTATCTTCTTATCTAGTCATATCACAACTGATTTAGAACATATTGCTGACTATATAACATTTATTAACAATGGTGAAATAGTTTTATGTAAAACATGTGATGAACTAAAAGAAAACTATGGCATTGCTAAATGTAGTGAAGCTGAATTTAAAAAGATTGCTAAAAAAGATTATATAAAATATCGTCATGAAAAATATGCTTATGAAGTTTTAGTTGAAAATAAAAAAGAATTTAAAAAGAAATATAAAATAGATGTTATTGATAAGATAACTCTAGATGACTTGATGGTTTTAATGATTAAGGGGGAAGAGTAATGTTAGGTTTTATTAAAAAAGATATGGCAATGATAAAAAGTAACTTTAAAATATTATTTATTTTATTTATCTTCTATGGTGTTATGACCTTTAATGATGGTATGGATATTTCCTTCATCTTACCATTTATCTGTGTCATGATTATGATATCAACCTTTAGTTATGATGAATACAATAATTGGAATGCTTATACTATCGCTTTACCAAATGGTCGTGAAAATAGTGTTAAAGCTAAATATTTAGCAACGCTTCTTATGATTGCAATTACTTCTATAATAACAATAATGTTATCTTTAATTATTATACTTATTAAAAAGCAACCAATTGAATTAGAAGAAATATTAGTTACAACCCTTGGAAGTATTTTTGGAACTTTACTTGTTTTATCGATTATGTATCCAATTATCTATAAATTTGGTATTGAAAAAGCTCGTATTGCTATCTTTGTTATTGTCATTGCTACTGTTTTTGCTGCTAGTTTCTTATTTAGTAATATTGATCTTTCTTTTATCGGTAAAACATTAAATTTCTTAGAAGATTATATTGTATTAATTATAATAGCTATCTCAATTCTTATGGTTTATATATCTTACCATGTATCTAAAAAGATATATTTAAATAAAGAATTTTAAAAGACAATTTATTTGTCTTTTTTTTTAATTGTAAACATCTTAAAATTACTTCATAATTCTGCTTTATATATTTTAAAAAGTGGTATGATAATAATAGATAATATATGGAGAATGGATAATTATTAGGAGTTTGAGTAGTATGAAAGATATCGCAGAATTACATCGAAAAATGGTTTTATTTTTTATCGGCTTTTTATTACTAACTATAAGTGGTATTCCTCTTATTATGTATTTTTCATCTCCATACTTAGAATTAAAAGGTTCTAATGAAATTACTATAAATATTAATGAATCATATGACGAACCAGGTGTTATAGCAACTTATTATGGTAATGATGTTTCACCTGAAGTAATAGTCACTGGTAATGTTGATACTACTAAACCTAATACCTATAAAATAAAGTATTCATTAAAAAAAGGTTTATTTAAAAAAGAAAAAGAAAGAACTGTTATTGTTATTAAGCCATCAAATAAAGTTGCTCCCGTTATAACTTTAAAAGGTTCAAGTAGTGTTAATGTCTGTCCTAATAAGTCTTATGAAGAAGAAGGTTATACTGCTACTGATGATTTAGATGGTGATATAACTTCTAATGTTTCTGTAACTACTAAAGATAATAAAATTATTTATTCTGTTAAAGATTCATCAGGTAATACTAGTACAATTGAAAGGATAGTTGCTTATCAAGATGTTACTAAACCTACCATAACTTTAAAAGGTAATAGTTCAGTAACTATTTCCTTAAATTCTAAATATACTGATCCAGGATATACAGTAACTGATAATTGTGATTCTACTATTGTTAATAAAGTTAAAGTTACTAACAATGTTAATCCTAAGGAATTAGGTACTTATGAAGTTATTTATGAAGTAACAGATTCTGCAGGTAATAAAACTTCTGTAAAACGTACTGTTAAAGTTGTTAAACCTGTTCAAGGTGGTGTTATCTATCTTACTTTTGATGATGGACCAAAAAATGGTACAACTAATGTTATCTTAGATATTTTAAAAGAAGAAGGAGTTAAAGCAACATTCTTTGTTACTAATAGTGGTCCAGATTCTTTAATAAAACGCGAATACGAAGAAGGCCATACGATAGCCTTACATACTGCTACTCATAATTATTCCAAAGTCTATGCTTCTGTTGATGCTTATTTTAATGATTTACAAATCGTTCATGATCGTGTTAAACGTCTTACTGGTGTTGATTCTAAAATAATTAGATTCCCAGGTGGTAGTAGTAATACTGTAAGTCGTAGTTATAGTAAAGGTATTATGACCACCTTAACTAAAGAAGTTACTAGTAGGGGTTATCGTTACTTTGATTGGAATGTCTCTTGTGAAGATGCCGGTGGCGCTAAAACTAAAACTCAAGTATATAATAATGTCATTAAAAATTTAAGTAATAAAAGAGTTAATATGGTTTTAATGCATGATATTAAACCTCAAACTCGTGATGCTTTACGTGATATTATCGAATATGCGAAAGCTAATAATTTTACTTTTGCGACTATCGATGAAAATACTCCTGATGTTCATCATCGCGTTAGTAATTAAGATGTAGTATAATAAATCACAGGTGGGCTTATGAATATCGAAGAAGAAATATTTAAAAAAAGAGTTATTTTATTTGATAAATTAATTCCTTATGGTTTTACTAAAGAAGGAGATAATTATTTAATATCTAAAACTATTTTAAATAGTTCTTTTCGTCTTGATGTTAAAATAACTAAAAGAGGTAAAGTAGAAGGTCATATCATTGACTTAAATTTTAATGAAGAATATTTTAATTATCGTATTAAAACCCAAACTGGTGAATATGTTGGTAAAGTTAGAGAAGAGTTTACTGATTTTCTAAATGATATAAAAGAACATTGTACATCTGGTAATGATTTTGTTTCTCCCCAAACTAATCGTTTAGCTAAACTTATTCTGGAAGAATTTAATGATGCCCCTGAGTTCCCTTGGGAAAATGATGATTCAGGTATATTTAGAAATCCTACTACTAAAAAGTGGTATGCCTTAATCATGCATGTCGATCGTAGCAGGTTCAGTAATGAACAAGGACCTGTTGAAATCTTAAATATCAAACTTGATGAAAATGAAATTCAAGATTTATTACTAAAAGACGGGTATTACAAAGCATATCACATGAATAAAACCAAATGGATTACAATTACTTTAGATGATACTTTATCTGATGAAGTAATAATGGAACATATTAAAGAAAGTCATACTTATTCAAACAAGAAGTAAATTTAAGATTTACTTTTTTTAAGGTCGAAAATTTCGACCAAAAAAATAATATTAATATCTAAAAACATGTTACAATATATAAAACTTAGGAAGTGGTAATATGTCATTTACAAAAGCAAAAGAATATTTAAAAAAATATAATTTAGAAGATCGTATAAAAGAATTCCCTGTTTCATCAGCAACTGTTGCTTTAGCTGCCGAAGCTATTAAATGTACTGAAGATGAAATAGCTAAAAGTTTATCTTTCTTACTTGAAAATGAACCAATATTAGTAATTGTTTCTGGTGCTTCTAAAATAGATAATAAAAAATATAAAGAAGAATTTAAATGCAAAGCTAAAATGATTCCAGCTGAAGATGTTGAAAAATTAATTGGTCATGGCGTAGGTGGCGTATGTCCTTTTGGTATTAATGATAATGTTAAAGTTTATCTAGATGTATCTTTAAAAAAACATCAAATAGTATATCCCGCTTGTGGTAGTTCTAATAGTGCTGTTAAATTAAATATTAATGAATTAGAAAAAGTATCTAACTTTATTAAATGGGTTGATGTATGTAAAACAAATGAATAACTTATAACTCCACATTTTGTTTGGATACTTTCTTTTTAAAATAAGCTACAATAATTTACGAAAGGAAGAATTTTATGAATCAAGAGCGTATTGGTAAGTTTATTGCTGAACTTCGTAAAGAAAAAAATATGACGCAACAAGATTTAGCTACTAAGTTAAATGTTACCGACCGAGCAATTTCTAATTGGGAAAATGGTCGTCGTTTACCTGATTATTCTTTAATCAAAAATTTATGTGATGAATTAGGTATTACTATTAATGAATTATTAAGTGGTGAAAGATTAAAAAAAGAAGAACAAACAAATAAATTTGAAGAAAATATAATTAATACCTTAAGCTATTCCAATAAAAAAGAAAGGAATATCCGCAAAGTATCAATTTGTTTAATTTCCATTATCGCTATAATAATTTTAATATTACTTACTTTATTTGGCATAGATGTTATTAGAATGCGTAATAATGAACCAGTATTCTTTAGTACATGGGGATTTAAATATGCTCCGGCAATTAATATTGATAGTTTAAAAATTGAAAAAACTATTAAAGAATATATTGCTCAAAAAAGTGAAAGCGGCTTTGATGATGATATGTATTATGATGTAAAAAGTTTTGTTACGATGAGAACCTTTTTAATAAAAGAAGAAAATAATACTTATTATGTTTATGCTTGGGTGTTAGAAGAAACATTTGCTAGAGATCTTAAAAATGATAATGTTGTTAATTATTCTGGTTTTTCTATCCCTCACAAATTTAAGGTTATAAAAAATGGTGATGAATATATTGTTGATAGCTATGAAATACCTGGTGATGGCACTGCCTATGCCAGAGATTTAAAAAAAATTTTCCCTGCAGAAATCTTGCCAGAAATAGATCAAGTTTACTTTGATGGAACTTATGAAAAACTAGATATTGATCTTAAAGAACAAGTAGAATTATATTATCATACAGATAAATTTCAATATAAAACAGAATAATTAATTATTCTGTTTTTATGTTAAAATATTAATGAGGTCTTATAAAATGAAAAAGAAGATAATAATTAGTTTAATAATTATAGTATTACTAAGTTTAATTTCCTATTATTTATATTATGAAAATAATACTTTACAAGTCAGTAATTATATCGTAACTAGTGATAGAGTGCCAGAAGATTTTAATAATTATAAAATTGTTCAAATCTCTGATTTTCATAATACTAAATCAAAGAAATTACATAATAGTTTAGTTAAAGAAATAAAGAATATTAAACCTAATATCATTGTTATAACTGGTGACTTTATTGATGGTAATAGAACAGACGTTAATACTTCAATCACTTTAATAAAAAATATCAAAGATATTGCTCCTATATATTATGTTACTGGTAATCATGAAGCTAGTACTGAAAGTTATTCTAAATTACAAGAAGAATTAATAAATAATAATGTTATTATATTAAATGGTAAGAGTGAAGTAATAGAAAATAATGATGGAATAATAAACTTAATTGGTCTAGATGATCCCGCATTTAATGGCGATCCCTATCGTGATGATAAGACTACAATTAAAGATGAATTAAAAGCTATTACTTATGATAAGAGCAACTTTACTATTTTATTATCTCATCGTCCTGAACAAATCAATACATATGCCGAAGAAAATTTTGATTTAGTTTTATCCGGTCATGCTCATGGCGGTCAGATAAGAATTCCTTTTCTAGGTGGTTTAGTCGCTCCTAATCAAGGACTCTTTCCTAAATATACTAGTGGTCTTTATGAAAAAGACGATACTAAAATGATCGTAAGTCGTGGAATAGGTAATAGTATAATTCCATTCCGTATCAATAATCGTCCTGAATTAGTCGTAATTACTTTACAAAAAGCTTAAACAGATTTTAAAAAGTCTGTTTTTTTTAGTTCCCCTTAAATAATCTTTTCTTTGTGCTATAATAAATATAGTTTATTTCTAGGAGGTGTATTTATGTCTAAAGTTTTAATTGTTGATGATGATCAAGATATCTCAGAATTAATATCTTTAATATTAAAAAAAGAACAAATTGATTCTAAAATAATTAATAATCCTTTAACAGCCTTAGATTTTATTAAAAGTCCTGATTTTGATTATGATTTAATTTTACTTGATATTATGATGCCTGACTTAAGTGGAACAGAATTATGTTCTAAAATAAGAGATCTTGTTAATATACCTATTATTTTTGTCTCTGCTAAAAGTGAAATGATTGATAAAATAGTTGGTTATGAAATAGGTGGTGATGATTATATCACTAAACCATTTGATAATACTGAACTTTTATTAAAAGTAAAATCTCATTTAAGATTAAATAAAAGAACTAATAATAGAGGAACTGGTAAAGTAATTAGTATCGGTAAGATAACTTTAAATACTGAAAGTTATGAAGTTAAAAATAATGGTGAAAAAGTTGATCTATCCACAAGAGAATTTGAATTATTAAGATACTTAATGGAAAATGCTGGCATTGCTTTATCTAAAGAACAAATCTTTGAAGCTGTATGGGGTAGTGAATATGGCGATATTGGTACAGTAGCTGTTAATATTAAAAGTTTAAGAGATAAATTAAATGACAATGATGAATATATTATAACTATTTGGGGCTATGGTTATAAATTTAATAAGAGTGTTGATTTAAATGATTAATATTTTTAAAAATCATAAAGTACGTCGTAACTTCATCATTACTTTATTTATCATTGTTCTTATAAATGTTATCTCCCTAGTTACTTGGTATTACTTAAGAATAAAACCTTCATTAAATAATATCGAAAATACTAAAGAAACAATTATTAATGAAAAAATAGCTCCTAGTTATTCTTCATATGAAGAATTAGAAAAAAATATTGATTCTTTATCTCAAGAATATGATGTTATTTTAAATATCGTTGATGAAGAAAATAATACTCTAAAAGATAACAAACCCCAAGAAACTAATTTAGAAATATTTAGTACTTTTACTAAAGTAGATAATCACTTATATATTATTAATGGCTATTTTTCTAAAGAAATAAATCCTGTTAATATTATTCTATCTTTAATATCTTTTCAAATAATTATTGTTGCTATTTTAATGATATCAGCTTATATTTTTACTGGTCATTTAATTATTACCCCAATTGAAAAAATAATTAATGATTTACGAAATTATAAATTTGGTAAAAAACCAGCTCGTAATGAAGTAAATAATGAATTAGATGTTATTCAAAATGAATTTGTTAATTTAGTTGATTCATTAGAAGCTGAAAAGAAAGAACAAAAACGTATTATAGCTAGTATATCTCATGATATAAAAACACCTCTTACATCAATTATTGGTTATTCTTCTTTAATGGAAGATAACTTATCCAAAAAAGAAATTAAAGAATATAGTACTAAAGTCCATGAAAAAGCTTTGCATATTAAAGATATTTTAGCGACATTTGATGATTACTTAGTTAACTATGATAAACAAAAAATTACTTTATCTGTTGTCAGTATTAAAGATCTTATTAATGAACTAAATGAAGATTATAAAATAGAATTAAATAATAAAAATATTGAATTTAATATTACGACTGATTGTGAAAATGCTAAATTAAATATTGATATTTTAAAAATTAAACGTGTTTTTTCTAACATTATTTCTAATAGTGCTAAATTTGTTCCTAAAAAAGGTCTTATTAATATTACTATCTTAAAGAAAAATAATTATATTGAATTTAGTATTGCTGATAATGGTCCTGGTGTTGACGAGAATATTATTGATAAATTATTTGATCCATTCTTTACAACTGATCCTTCTAGAAAAATATCTGGTTTAGGTTTATCTATTTGTAAAGAATTTATCGAAGTTCATAAAGGAACTATTAAAGCTTATAATGATCATGGTCTAACAATTAAATTTAAGTTACCTGTCTATAACGAGAAAGATAAGAAATAACTTATCTTTTTTCTTTTTAATAATTTTTAATAAAATAATTATAATTTATTAAGAATTAAGTAATAAACTTATAATTGTAAAAGAGAAAAAAGGCTTTTACATATAGAGAAGGTGAACGATAGTGCATAAAGTTATTAGTTACTTCTGGCTTTTCCTAATAGGTTCTTTTGTTGGATTCTTAATGGAAACTATTTGGTGTTTATTAAAAAATAAACGCTTTGAATGGCGTAAGAGTTTAATCTATGAACCTATTATACCTATTTATGGTTTATCAGGTTTAATAATTTTATTGGTCTGTAATTATTTAAAAGTAAACACAACATTCCAAATATTTCTAGTTGGATTTGTCATTAGTACCATTATTGAATATATTGCAAGTTTTCTTCAAGAAAAACTATTTGGTACGATATCCTGGGATTATAGTGAGTTTCCTTTAAACTTAGGTGGACGAGTTAACTTTCTATATTCTGTTCTCTTCGGTTTAGCTGCTACAATCTCCTATAAATCGATTTTATATCCAATTAATGAGTACTTCCTTTCTATTAATTTAACTAGTACTATAATTACCTTGTTTGTTATATCAGTCATCTTCTTTATAAATGATGTAATAATCTCGATGATTGCTGCTTTTAGAATGAAAGAACGTGGTAAGAATATAAAAAGAACCAGTTATTTCTGGCACTTAATCGATAATAAATATAATGATGATTATTTAAAGAAAATATATCCTAATGCGATTGTTTTAGATAAGTAAGAAAGGAGAAAAAATATGAAATTAAAAATAGTTGGTCAAAATTCAAGTAATCGTCTTAAACTTCTAAAAAATATTAATAAGGCCGTAGAAGAACTTCCAGAAGATTTAGAAATAGAATTAATTGAAGATCAAGAAACATTTTCTAAGTATCAAGTATTTAATACTCCTGCCTTAATTATTAATGACAAAATAATTAGTCAAGGCAAAGTATTAAATGAAAAAGAAATTAAAAACTATATTAGATTATTAAGTAATTAGGTGATAAAGATGGATTATTATTTTATTGTTTATGGTTTAACTTTAATAACACTTCTTATTACCATATCAGCTCAGTTTTTTGTTAATTCAACTTATAATAAATATTCTAAAGTCAAAAATGAACGAAACTTAACTGGTCGTGAAGCTGCTCGATATATTTTAGACAAGAATGGTTTAGAAGATGTTGATGTTGTTGAAGTAAATGGATATCTAACTGATCATTATGATCCAAAGAAATTAGAAGTACGTTTATCGAAAAATAATTATAATGGAACTTCCATTGCTAGTGTTAGTGTAGCTTGTCATGAATGTGGCCATGCTATTCAAGATAAAGAAGGTTACTTATTTATGCGTATTAGATCTAGTTTAGTTCCATTAGTTAACTTTTCATCTTATGCTGGCTATATATCTATTCTCTTAGGCTGTATACTTGGTGCTATTAACTTAATCTGGTTTGGTATTATTTTAGAAATAATTATCTTATTATTCCAACTAATAACACTACCAGTTGAAATAAATGCTAGTTCAAGAGCTTTAAAAGAACTTGATTATGCACACTTTTTTACTAGTAAAGAATTAAAATCCGGTAAAAAAGTTTTAACTGCTGCCGCTATGACATATGTTGCTAGTGTTGCAACAACTTTAATTCAAATTTTAAGATTAATCTTAATGTTTAATCGTCGTGAAAATTAAAAAATAGAAAGAAGAATAAAAATGAAATCAATTCAAAAAAAATTAAAACAAGACAGTTACGAATCAATCTTCTTTAGTTGTGTAACTATCTTACTTGGTCTTATTATGATAATATTTTCTAAAAATATTTTAGATATTATCTCATACTTAATCGGAGGTATATTAATTGTTAATGGCTTACTTAAAATCTTTTACTATTTTCGATATGAAGGTAAATACAATATCTTTAATTATGATTTATCCTTTGGTATTTTAAATATTATTATTGGTATTATATGTCTTATCTTTACTAGTGAACTACAAAGTATTTTTAGAATAATTATTGGTTTAGTTGTTATATATGAAGCTATTATAAATATAACTTTATCTACTAAAATATTATTTGTAGATAAAGTATCAGGTATCATAAGTCTTTTAATATCTATCTTAATGATAGTTTGTGGTGGCTTTATTATCTTTACTAAAGGTCTTGTAATTACTTCAATTGGTATTGTTTTAATTGTTTTTGCTATTATGAATATTGTTGAATCTATTATCTTTAATCATAATTTAAATAAAATCGAAAAATTTTTAAGTAAACAAGACTTATAACATTTAATTTTAATTTATTTATAATCATTCCTTTTTGTTATATAATATCAATAGAATGGAGAAAGAATATGAAAAAAATAATTCTTAGTTTATTAGCTATAATATGTGCTCTAACTTTAGTTGGATGTGATAAAAAGGAAGAAGTAAAAGAAAAAGATCAAGAACCAACAAGTAAAATAGGCTATGTTGAAAAAGCAACGGTTGAGAACTTAGTTGATGAATATAATAATGTAATTGAAAATAATTCTGGCTTAGGACTTATTGATAAAGAAACAGTAAGTATTAAAGATGGTCGTTATTGGTATACTTTAGATAATGATATTTACTTAGTTGTTATTCCTGTAAGTGAACAAAAAGATGCTAAAGAAGATATTGTAACATCAATGCGTATCTACTTTACTGATAAGACTTTAGAAGACCCTCAAGTACCTGCTTATACTAGATTATTAATTATGGCTAACAATAAAGAAATAACTAATGAAGAGGCTGATAAGTTAGTTAATGAAGCTAAAGAAAAAGCAGATAGTAATTTAACAAGTAATAATGGTAAAGGTATTTCTGTTGGTTATGC
>CANPXB010000025.1 GCA_947585595.1 uncultured Bacilli bacterium | reverse complement strand
GGAAAATTCGCTGGATCAGTAATCGGTGACGTAATGATTGGAGACAAAGTTTACAAAACAGCTGCTGCAGCCCAAGCGATTTTAGTTGGAAATGCAACAGTAAGTGAGAAAGACGGAGTAGTAACAGTAGATTATAGAAATAAAGCATGAAAAAAGCAGGTGTTTTTACCTACTCTATTTATAATTTAAAGTATTGTATTTTATTAAGAATTAGCTTTTAGCATTTCTAGATATATTGATAATCTCTCTAACATGACATCTTTTGGTGAATATTTATCAAGCGTTAAAAGATTACTTAATATATTGGTTGAAAAACCACTAATCATTGCTACATCATTTTCAAACTTAGTAGTTGGTACTCCATTTGTAGATCCTGCAACATTCCAAAAAATAATTGTGGGAAGATTATAACCGACTTCATTAAATGATTTTTTCCAGCCATTAAAGTTTGTACCAGTTGTTGAATAAACTCCTTTATCAAATTCCATATCAGAAATTATTAAGATTTGTTCTGGTAATTCTTCCTGCTTAAGATTATTTTCTTGTGCTGTCTGCAAAATTAATTCAAAAACTTTATCAACATCTGTATTCCATGCATTTATTTCTTGCATGTTTTGAACTTTTTCTAACAATGTATTGCCTTTTACTTCTTGTAATGTTGGTTCTTCTGAGAAAGTTATAAAATGATTTTTAAAAAAACCATCATTTCTTTCAGCAATATATAAAGCAAGGGCGACTGAAGTACAATATGGTATTGCGCCATATGATAGCATTGATCCTGATGTATCAGCAACTACAAGAAGATTTTTCCCTTTTGAATCTATAATTTCTTTTTGATTCTTCCACATTAAGTCATATAATTGAGTATCACAATCTTGACCAGATATTATTTTTTTAATTATTTCATAAGAGAATAAACCAGTTGTATTAATTTTATTCTTACCTTTGGCAACTGAATCTTTGTATTGTTGAAATTTTTCAGGCATATTCTTAGTATATGATTCGTTGTATTTAATCATAGCTTTTGAAGGTACTTTTGAAAAATCTATTTTGTCATATTCTCTATTAGTAAGATTTTTTTCAACTAAATTAAGTTTATTTCTGAGATTAGATAATGTCATTCTATATTCTTTTTCAGACATATTTAAAGCATTCATTAGTTTCTTAGCTAATAAACTATTTATTCCATGTGTTCTATGAGATGGTAACCATTTGGCTAGTAAAGATGGATTGTCAGATGTTTTGTCTAATTCAAGTTGGTTTTTTATTAACTCTATAGTTTCTTTTTCAATTGGAGTATTCAATCCTACAAGAATATAATCATATCGACCTAATTCACTAATGAATGGTAATATTTTTAATGCATATTCAGAATTATTTTGACATAATGAGTTATAGATAATTTTAAATAATCTTCTTTCACCTTTACCATTTCTAATATCAAGAAGATATAGTAAGTTTGCCAATGCTAAGTTAGAGTCTTCATTTAAGGCATTATTAAATAATCTAATAATATCATTTTCATTATTAAATCTTGTAAGCATAGTAAAAACATCTAAATTGCTATCATATGTTGTTGCATAATATTCTGATCCTTTAGTATTAATTTTAGTATTGTTCTTTTTCATTCCATCTAATAAGTTCATAAGAACACCTCCACTTTAATTATGCAAAAGGAACAAGCCACAAATGATCACTATAAAAAAACATTATTTTCTTTTATTGTTCTTATATTTAATTGCTGTTAGTGGCTTTATCAACAAGACTCATTTCACTGTGATCAAGTGAATTAGATTTATTCAATAATCATTACTATTGCTGTACGAGTCTTTCTCCTTTTGTGTACTCATTATATATCAAATAAAAAATAAAAAGGTCGCGAAAAAAGCGACAAAAAAAATACTGTTATAAAACAGCATTTGCATAGGTATATAGATAATCATTTACGATATTAATATCATAAATACCATTATCTAAGCAGTATGTAATAACTAAGTCGAACTTGTTGTTACTTAGAGAATAACCAGCACTATTTAACAATTTGTTAAAGTCGCTTTTGTTTAAACTTAAAGCAAAACATAATTTGATAATCACATTCCTTCTAGGAATATAATCACTACTACATCTGATTTTAGAAAATAGTTTTCTATCTATATCTACCTTTTTGTAAATCTCTGAATCTTTAACGCACTTTTCATCTATGAAAGAGAAAAGAACTTCGTTAAAGGTCTTTGACTCGCTGTGACTTAAATAGTCTTTACAACTTTCTTTCATATGAAACCTCCTATTGTTTTTAATAATTCATTTTCACACAGATCACTTAGTGTGTCCTAATTTGTAAGATATAATTACTTACAATAATTCATATAGGATTTTCATTTGTTCATATAAAATATTTAAATCACAGAGTTGATTGCTCAACCCGATAGAAATATAACACATTTTTTAAAATTTTTCAAATTATTTATTTTATTAATTTATTACAACAAAAAAGAACCGATTATTCGGTTCAAGTTTTATTTTAATTTTAGAACACAGAAAGTTTCGATGTGATTTGTGTAAGCGAACATATCTAAGCCTTTGATGACTTCTAAATTATATACTCTTTGTAATTCATTTAAATCTCGAGCTAAAGTCATAGGATCACATGAGACATAGATTATTTTATCTGGTTTAAAAGATAAGATTGTATTTAAAGTTACTTTATCTAAACCAGCACGAGGAGGATCTAAGATAATAGTATTAAGATGTTCTTTTATTTTAGGTAGACATTTACTAGCATCACCTAACATATAATAAACGTTATCTCTTTTATTTATTTTAGCATTTGTAATAGCATTTAAGATAGCATTACGGACGATTTCAATACCAAAAGTTTTTTTAGCATGAGAAGAAGCATTAATTCCTAAAGTACCTACTCCACAATATAAATCTAAAATAACTTCATTATCATTAATATATTCATTAATTAGATTAAATAACTTAGAACATATATCACGATTTATTTGAAAGAAAGAATCATAAGAAACAGTAAATATTTGATGATTGATTAATTCAATATAAGATGATTCACCATCAATTACTTGATCATTTAAAATGATACCAGATATTTTATAATGTTCTTTTAAATAAGGAATATCTATATTAGGTTTTTCTTTAGTTTTAAGCCATAGTAATAATTCATTATTATAATTACTACGAATAACTAGTTCACCATTTTTAACATTTAAATATTTAATATCTTTTATAAAATCATTAATTGCAGTTTCAGCAATATAACACTTAGTAATAGGAATTATTTTATGAGTAGATTCTTTATAATAACCATATTTATAGTTTTTTATTTTTAAAGTTACTTTATTACGATAATTAAAATCTTTAGAAGGGATTATTTCAATATCTCTTTGTAGTTTAGCATACTTATAGATAATACTTTCTAGTTTATCTTTTTTAAAATTTAAAGTATCTTGATATGACATATGAAGTAAGTTACATCCCCCACACTCTTCATAGTATGGACAGATGTTATCTATTCTTTTAGGACTTTTATTAAGATACTCAGTAACAATAGCTTCATTATATTTTTTAGATTCTTTAGTAAGTTTAATATTAACTATTTCATCAGGTAAAGCATTAGTAACAAAAGTTATCTTATCATTAACATAACAAATACCACGTCCAAAATTATCTAATTTTTCAATTTTTAAGTTATTCATATACATACCTCATTTTTATTATACTAAATATTAAATATTTAAGTTAAATAAATTATTATATTTTAGCAATAATTGGTAAGAATATTAATGGTGAAGATTATGTTATATGAAAGAATTAAGAAAGAGTTTAATAATTCTAGTGATTTAAAGTATAAAAAGATAAATGATGTTAATGTAATATATTTAGAGAGTTTATGTAGTAGTAATAGTATTAATGATTTTATTTTAATGAATTTAACAATTGGAAAACCTTATGTGTTTTTAAAAGATATTGTTAGTGGACCGAATGTTATTTATTTAACTAATGAGAAACAAATTAGCGAGTATTTACTTAATGGGTTTGCTTTAGTTTATGATAATAATGATATGTTAGTTTGTGAAGTTAAGGGAGATTTATATCGTAGTGTTAGTGAACCTTTAGCAGAGACTTCAGTTAATGGACCGAAAGATGCTTTTAATGAGAATATTATTGTTAATTTAGGTTTAATTAAAAGAAGGATTAAAACACCTAACTTAGTTAATAATGATTATGATTTAGGAAGAAAGACAAAGACGAAAGTATCTTTGTTATATATTAAAGATATAGCTAAGAAGAAGTTTATTAAGAAGATTGATGAAAAATTAAAGAAAATTGATATTGATGGGATTGTGGATATTGAAATACTTTATAATTTATTAAGTAGTAAACATCCTTTACCAACGATATTAAAAACGGAAAGACCTGATAAGGTATGTAGTGCATTATTAGAAGGTAAGATTGTTTTAATAGCAGATAATTCTTCATATGCCTTAATAATGCCAGGTTTCTTTGTTGATTTTATTAATCCTCAAGGGGATAACTATGTTAAAGCTGTTAATGTTAATTTTTTAAAATTATTAAGATTTACTTGTTTAATAGTTACAATGATTTTACCTGCTTTATATATTTCAATTATTAATTATAATTCAGAATCGATTCCACTTAATCTGTTAATATCTTTTCAAGCTGCAAGAAGTGGGGTCCCTTTTCCTTCTGCTTTTGAAGCATTTTTTATGATAATACTATGTGCTATTTTAAGAGAAAGTGATATGAGGTTTCCTTCGAACTTTGGAAGTTCAATTTCAATACTAGGAGCTTTAATATTAGGAGAAGCAGCAGTATCTGCTAATATTGCAAGTCCAATTATGATTATTATAATAGGGATTACTTTTATTACCGGATTAGTATTTAATAGTGGGGATATGATTGATGGACTTAGATATTATCGTTTCTTATTACTATTAATGGCAACTATTTTAGGATTATATGGTTTAGTACTAGGATTATTCTTTGTAATCATTCATTTAGCTAGTATTAAGACTTTAGGTGAACCTTATTTATTCCCTATTTCACCTTTTGAGAAGAATTATCTATTTAAAACAGTATTTAAAAATAATAAAGATCATCAAAGAAGTAAAGTATTAACTAATAATATAAATAAGGTGAAATTATGAGAAAGATAATATTATTAATAATAATTTTATTTAGTATGACTGGTTGTTATGATTATCAAGAATTAAATAATATGAGTGTTGTTGATGCGATAGGTATTGATTATAAAAATGAAATGTATATAGTTAGTTTTGAAGTTATAAAAAGTATTAAGAATGGGGATTCAGCGACAATATCAACAGAGATAGTTAAAGCAACTGATGAAGTATTAGCTAAAGCTATTAATAAAGCAATTATGAGTGCGGGTAAGAAAGTATCTTTAAAACATGTTAAGTTATTATTAGTAGGAATGGGAATGGCTAAAGAGGATATTAATCCGATTATTGATTATGTTATAAGAGATGTAAATATTAGTACTAATTTATATACTTTAGTATGTGAAGAACCAGATAAGATATTAGAAACAAAGTTAGAAGATAATTCAATTGGACAAGTAATTATTGATACTATAACATATAATGTTGAAGCTGGTACTTTAGATAATATAGATATTATAGCTAGTAATATTATTAATAAAAAGATTGATATTGCTCTACCCTATATAGTTTTAGATAATACTAGTGTTATTGCTGATAAAATGGCTTATTTTAATGATAGTAGTTTAATAGGACTTATAGATAATAAAATATATAATTTTCTTTTATTAGATAGTAAGAATATTGAATTTAATAGTGATAAGATAGTACTTAATGTTGATAAGAAGAAGATTAAATATGAAGTAAATAAGAATGAAATAGATATTATGATAAATGGGAATGCTAAAGTAAAGGAAATGGATAAAGGATATAACTTAAAAGATAAAGATGTCTATGAAGAGATAGAAAAGAATATAGATAAAGTTATCGAAGATGAATGTACTAATTTTTTAGAAGAGACACTTAATAATAAAGCTGATTTATTAGGATTAGAAGATAAGTATTATAAATTATATAAAGATGATAAAGAGAATATTAAGTTTAAAGTAAAAGTAGATATTAAGATAAATCGTAATGGAACAATATATGAGGTGCTAAATGATAAATAAAAAACAATATATAATATTAAGTTTCTTTTTAACAAGAGTATTATTTGTTGGGGGTGGATTTAGTATCTTAATTGGGGTTAGTAAGAATAATGTTTTAATATGTAGTTTTTTAGGAATGTTACTTGGTTATTTTTTATTATATTTATTTTATAAGAAAGATAAGATTAATAAATGGTTATGTATGATTATTTGTTTTATTATTTTAATTTTAAATACATTAGCTGATACTACTTTAACTAGTACTTATTTACTTTATAATACCCCTACTTTATTTGTTTTATTAGTCTTTATTTTAGTTTTAATATATGGAGGAAGTAAAGATTTAATGATTACAGGAAGAGTTAGTGAAATATGTATTCCTTGTTCAGTATTAGTTTTTACTTTAGGTCCTTTGGCTTTATTATCATTAGTAAAATTGGATAATATGTTACCATTATTTAATACTTCATTTATTAACTTTGTTAAAGGTATTATGGTCTTTGCTGGGACTTCTCTATTACCTAATTTAATCTTAATTAACTATAAAGATAAATTAAAATTTAAAGATGTTAGTTTAGGTTATATAATTGGATGTTTAGTATTAATCTTAGTAGCTTTTTTAATAATTAGTATTTATGGTAGTGATTTTGCTAGTATTGTTAGATTTCCTGAATATTTAATTTTGAAGAAAATAGAGTTTTTAGGTTATGTTAGTAATGTAGAAAATATCTTAGTAATGGAATGGATTATTAATTTAGTTATTAGTGGTTTATTAGCATTTAAAGTATTAAAAGATAATATAAATAATTCTTATTTATTAGCAACTATTATCTTAGGAATAGTATTTATTAATGAATTTATTTTAAATAGAAGTTATGTAAATATTTTATTAGTTAAATATAATATATCTTATTTATTTTTAATAATTATTGGATTATGTTTATTAATTAAAAAGAGTAAAAATAGTTAGTTTTTACTCTTTTATTTCATATTTAAAGATTCTTTTAGGTCCATAGATAGTATCAACTGTTTCTAAGTAGTTAAAACCAAATTTTTCATAATAGTTTATATGTTTAGAATGAAGATATAAATTAGGATAACCCATTTTTTTAGTTTCTTCTTTAGCAGAAGCAATTAATAATTTACTATAGCCATGACCACGATATTCTTCTTTAATAAAAACATTAGCTAAAAATGGTTCATATGAAGTATCGGGAATATTATCTTTTTCATTTAGTTCATATACCCCTATTATGTTATTTTGATCTTTTAAAATATAGATTTGAGGTAACGGGGATTTAAAAAGAATGTTACGATAATACTTAGTAATTTCTTCTAAAGTTTGATTCTTTTTTAAGCCCCACCAATTATAATAGATGGACATAACTTCATTAAAATCATTATTTAAACTAGTTAATTTTTCAATATGCATTTTTAAGCTCCTGAAAATGTTTGTTTACTATTAGTATCACCGGATACTTGATGGACTTTCATAGGTAGTGGATTTTCTGGTGGAACATTATATAGATTAATAACGTAACCATAGGTATTTTTTAAACCTAAACGATCTAGTTCAGCTAATAATTGATTAATAGCTGGTTCATAGGTATCTTCACTACCAAAGTTAGATGAAGTAACAGTAAAGATGTATTTAAATTTATAAGTATTAACAAATTCTTCAGCATCCATTGTAATATATTTAGAGAAATCTAATTTAGAACTATTTTTAAATTGATTTTCTGGATCAGTTTCTTTTTCATGATTTTTAATATAGTCGTCATTTTCAGCACAGTTACCAATGAATGAACAGTTTTCTTCAGGATATAAGTATAAGATAACTTTATTAGCAGATAAGATTGGCGTTAAGTCAGAAGCTATTTTTTCTTCAAAAGCTCTTAACATAACAACATCCATGTAATCATCTTGAACAATATATTCAGTTTTAGATTCATCATAAGCTATACTAGTAACAATAATACGACTATTTTCGACTTCATTAGCTCTTTCGTGTAGATCGGATGTGGTAATACCACGATTTTTTAAGATTGATTCTTCATAACATAGACGTTGGTTGATACTACGATTTTTTTGATCAACACTATTTATAATAGATGATGAGTCACAGATAAAGTTTAAATTATAACGATTATTTAAAGTTTTAAGAACATATTCATCTTCGGTTTCAGCTTTAACTTCAGCTTTCTTTTGGAAGATAAGACGATAAGCTTTTTCAGGATTTCTTTGATATAGATAAGATGGAACACCAATTAAGGCGATAAGAAATATTACCATACCTAAACTTTGAAGAGCTTTAACATTTTTAAAATCAGCTATAACTTTAGTAATCATACTAGTTAGAATGAAACCTAAGAAGGCGGTAATAGCACTAGCTATCGCATAATAACTCCATAAATCAACGTGTTTAGAATCAGCTGCTGATAATAAGAAAGTTATAACTGCAACACCCATTCCACCTATCATAATAGCTAGAGATTGCATACTTTCTTTTTTATGAACTAAAGCTTCAATGATAGCCATAACAATTATATATACAGGAATAGCAATAATTAACTTTTCATTAATGGTTAAATAACAACGAATAAGAAAGAAAATAACTGCAGCATTAACAAGGATTAAAAGAATTAAGCGACCAAAGAAACTAGAAGCAGCTTTTGTTTCCTCATGAGCTTTAAGAGCTTCAGCTTCAGCTTTTTCTTTTTCCATTTTTTCTTCTGCTAATTTTTCATAATATTCTTTTGGTATTTCAATAATTGGTTTTTCTTCCTGATTATTTAAATTAGGTAGTTCAAAATTATTATTATCATTATTTGGCATTTTTATCACCCTATCTTTTTATTTTAACCATTGATATTTTTTATAAACATAAATAGTTAGAATACTTAATATAATAAAACTAATTATAGCAATTGTAATGTAATCTATAGTTTCAGGATTTACTATGGTATTAGTATACTCTACTATAATATTAACATCATATGGTGGCATTGTAAATGTACTATCGGTTACTGGAATAGTATTTCCTTTACTATCTTTGACAATTATATTAGATACTTGATAACCAGAATTAGGTTTAACAAGAATTTCGACTTTTTTATATGGTGATGCTTCTTTATTAATAGTAACACTACCATATGGTTCGTTATTAGTCTTTATATAACATTTATAATCATAGATATTTATTTTAGTATTATCTAAAAGATATAAAGATGAATTAATGCGATATATTTGATTAGTTAAACTATTTAAGATTGTTATTTTATCAAGATAAGTTCCATCTAAAGTATAAAAAGATAGATATGAATTGGTTTCATCATTACTTAAAGTAATTATCATATCATTAATTATTTCGACTTTAGTAAATTCAGTTTGTTCATTATTAGTTATTTCACTAACTAATGAGCCATCTTCTTTTAAAATACTAATAAGAGCTATTTTAGAATTATCATCATTTAATTTATAACCAACTAAGATATGATTATTATCTAAAGATGTCGAAGCATTATAATATAAATTATTATTACCAGTTTGATGAATTAAGTAATAATCACTATGTAGAATACTAATTAATTCTTCACTAGAATAAGAACTTAAATTATTTTCAGTTATTACTAAATCTTTATCGATTTCATATATTTTAGTACTATTTAAAGTACCATTAATTAAATCTAGTAGATATACCTTATTATTATAAGTATATAAAGTATAATTATTTAAACTAGTTAAAGATAATTCATTAGATGCTAAGACTTGTAAATATGAATCAAGATAGTATATCTTTAAAGACATATTTTCTAAGCCAATTAATAAATATTCTTTGTTATAAGATATTATTTTTAAGTTAGTTAAATTAGCAAAGCTTTTCTCGGCAATTAGTTTATTTTGATGATAAGAACTTAGATTATTATCTTTAATAACAAAGTAGTTATCTTGATCTTGATATAAATAATTAATACTAGTAGTTATTTCTTTAGTACTATTATAAGTTAAAGGTAAAGCTTTAACATTTAGATAAATAAAGAAGATAAAACAAGAAATAAATAGATACTTTAGATATTTCATTTTATCATCTTCTTTCTATTATATATTATAAGATATTTTGACCAAGAAAAAAAGAGAAACTCTCTTTATTATGATATTGGTCTTAAAAAATCAAAATATGGAATATTTCGTAAAACCATGTATGTAGATAATAATATTGCAATAAAGATTAAGACTTTATTAGAAGGAATGATTATTTTACCATCTTTAATATATTTGATGATGGCATAAAGAAGATATATTATACCAACAAAGAATAAGACAAAGAAGACTTGATTATAACTGAAAGCTTTAAGGAAGTCTCCTTTTATTAAAGATTTAAGCATTCTTGTAACACCACAACCAGCACAATAGATATGAAGGAAATAACGGCTTGGACAGATATAACCGATACGATCCAAGAAGACAATACCTATTGCACTAATAGTAAAGATGGTGATACCTAATAAAATAACAAGAAGTAATCTTTTTATCATAGATAACTTATAAAGTCAACTAATAAGATTAAACAATAGAATAATGAGAATGCAAGCATTATAGCACTGATAATAATACCAGCGATTGCTAAACCTTTACCATCTTCGCCATTTTTATTAATATCTTTTAAACCAATGATTGATAAAATAAGACCAGGTAGAGCTGTTACTATACCACCACAGCAAAAGAAAATTGAAACAATTGATAAAACAAAACCAGCGATTGCTAAACCATTAGTTTTACGAGGAGCTGTTGGGATGGTTGCATTTGGATAAACTACTTGATTATTTTGAACAGGAGCACTTTCTACGGGTGCAACTGGTTGTTGAGGTGCTGCTACTGGACTACCACATTTTTCACAATATATTGATCCTTCTGGTATTTCATAACCACAATTTTGACAAAACTTCGCCATTTTTACATCTTCCATTCTTTTATAATATAATAATTATACCATGGTAAAAAACTTATTGTAAATAAAAAGAAAGATAAACAAATTATCTTTCTACATCAATTGAACATTCATGACCATTTAAGTCATATTTTTCTTTTAAGTTATCTTTTTTAACAATATCTAAAGATAAGGTTTCGTTTTGAATATATTCTTTGAATTTATTAACACATTCTACTACTTTATCATCACCATCATAGTATAATGTAATACGATCAGCGACATTAAAGTCTTTATTTTTACGTAATTGTTGAACTTTAGATACCATTTCACGAGCAATACCTTCTAAGATTAAATCTTCAGTTAAAGTAGTATCTAAGATAATGAAGTTATTGTTTTCCATACCAACATTAAAGCCTTCTTTAGAAGTGATACGTACTTCAACCATATCTGAAGTTATTTCTTTTTCTTCGTTACCTAATTCTAATTTAATTGATTCACCTTTTTGTAAAGCATTAATACTATTAACATCTAAACTTTCTAGTTTAGTTTGGAATTCTTTAATTAATGGACCAAAGACTTTACCTACTACTTTGAAGTTAGGTTTAATTGAGATATTCATATATTCATTTAAGTCATCAACAAATTTAACTTCTTTAATATTTAATTCTTCAGCAATTAATGGTACTAAGTCAGAAATTAGTTCTTTATTCTTACCATCTAATAAAGCTTCAGATAATGGTTGACGAACTTTTATCTTAGCTTCTTCACGAACATAACGACCAATTGAAATTAAGTTACGGATTAAGTCCATACGTTCTTCAACATGTTCATCTATTAATTTTTTATCTACTTTAGGATAATCAGTTAAATGAACAGATTTTTCATTAGTTAAATTACGATATAACTCTTCAGATAAGAATGGAGTTATTGGGGCGATTAATTTAGCTAAACCAACTAGTACTTCGTAAGTTGTAATATAAACAGCTTTTTTAGAATCATTTAATTCACTACCCCAGAATCTATTTCTATTTCTTCTAATATACCAGTTAGATAAATCTTCAGAAACAAATGATGCTAAGTAATGAACTACTTTATTTAAGTCATATTCATCAAATGAAGCACGAACATCACGAACTAATTTATTATATTTAGATAATAACCATTTATCGATTTCTTCACGTTTTTTATATGGTACTTTGCATTCATCAGTATCAATATGATCGATATTAGCATACATTGCAAAGAAACTATATGTATTTTTTAATGGATTAAAGAATTTAGAATATACTTCTTTTAAACCTTCAATATCGAATTTTAATGGAGTCCATACTGGAGATACATAAGGTAGATAGAATCTTACGGTATCGGCACCATATTCTTTAATAGTAGTAAATGGTTCAACGATATTACCACGACTCTTACTCATCTTTTTGCCTTCGGCATCTAGTAATAAGTCATTTACTAAAACATTTTTAAATGGTGAACAACCTTTAACAAAAGTGGAAATTACCATTAAGGTATAGAACCAACCACGAGTTTGATCGATACCTTCACAAATGAAGTCAGCTGGGAATTGACTTTCCCATAATTCTTGATTTTCAAATGGATAATGGTATTGGGCGAATGGCATAGAACCTGAATCGAACCAACAATCTAAAACATCTGGGATACGAGTCATTGGTTTACCACATTTAGGACATTTTAAATGAACATTATCAATATATGGTTTATGTAAATCAAAATCTTTACCGATTTTTTCAATAGCCATTTCTTTTAATTCAGCAATTGATCCAACCATATGAGTATTACCACATTCACATTTAAAGTATGGAATTGGACTACCCCAATATCTACTTCTTGAAACATTCCAGTCACGGGCATTAGCTAACCAGTTAGCGAATCTTTTTTCACCAACATAAGCTGGATACCAATTAACTTTAGAATTAGCTTTAACTAGTTTATCAGTCATTTCACTTACTCTAACATAGTAACTTGGCATTGAGTAATAGATAAGTGGTGTATCACAACGCCAGCAATGTGGATATTCGTGTTGAATTTTTTGACGTTTAAATAATTTACCATTTTCTTTTAAGTAATCAACTACTTCTTCGTTAACATCATGAACGAATCTACCATCCCATAAGCCACCTACATAGCAGCCATCTTTACCTACTGGATTTAAGTATGGTAAATCATATTTTTTACCAACATTAGCATCATCTTCACCAAAAGCTGGTGCAATATGAACGATACCAGTACCATCTTCCATCGTTACATATGTATCACAAGTAACATAGAAACCTTTTTTATCAACAGCAAATGATGGAATTAATTGTTCATATTCCATATATTCTAGATCTGTACCTTTATATTCTTTTAAGACTTTAACATCGTCACCTAGAATATTACTTACTAAAGCTTTACCTAGAATAAATTTTAAACCTTTAGATTCAACTAAAACATATTCTTCATTTGGATTTACACATAACGCAACGTTAGCGATTAAAGTCCAAGGAGTTGTTGTCCAAGCTAAGAAGTATACATCTTCATCTTTTTTCTTGAATGGTACAATAACCGTAATAGCTGTATCAGTTTGGTAGTTTTGAGCTACTTCATGTGTAGCTAGGCCAGTACCACAATGTGGACAATATGGAACAACTCTTGTTCCTTCATAGAACATATTCTTTTTCCACATTTCTTTTAAAATCCACCATTCAGTTTCGATGTATTCATTTTTATATGTTAAGTATGGATTTTCAACATCAAAGAATTGACCCATTTTTCTAGTTAAATCAGTAAAAGCTCCTTCGTTTTCTCTAACACTTTTACGACATTCTTCATTGAATTTTTCAACACCTAGTTCTTCAATTTCTTTTTTAGATGAAATACCTAATTTCTTTTCAACATGGTTTTCAATTGGTAAACCATGAGTATCCCAACCAATTTTTCTAATAACTTTTTCACCATTCATAACATGGTATTTAGTAACTGTATCTTTTAAGTTTTTAGATACCATATGATGTAATCCTGGGAAACCATTAGCAAAAGCTGGACCATCATAGAAAACGAATGTCTTATTATTTTCTCTTAGTTTAACTTGGGCATCGTGCATCGCATTAATACTTTTCCAAGATTTACTAATAGATTCTTCGACCTCGCTAACTGGTCTTTTATCTAGTTCTTTAAAATTTTTCATTATTTCTTCTCCTCCATTTCAAAATTTAAATCAGTTAAATTATCACCATCATATCCATAATGGGTATATATACTAGCAACATCTAAAGTAACAATATCTTCTTTACTATATCCTAATTTATTTAAGCAGTTATACACTTCTTCTTCATTTTTTCCTTCTATTTCCATGTATTCAGGGATTAATGGCCATCTATCTAAGTCTATTTCAACACCATCTAAGATATACTGAGTACGTTTATTTTGTTGAAAACCACGATTATGATATCCTAATACTTCTAATAGTTCATTAGCTTTATTAAAGTCATCAACTTCGATTTCTAATTCTTTAGTACCATCAATAGTTTTAGCTTCTAAATCTTTAATTGTAATTGTAGATTTAACACCATTAGTTCTTAGTCTTATCCATTTATTTGGATTTACTGGTTTAACATCATAAACATATCTTTGCTGTAAACTAGAAAACTTGAATTCAGCACCTAACTTTTCTAACTTTTTAACCATTTCATCATGATTAATTTCTAAAACTCTTACTTCATATTCGGTATTCAATATATCCCCTCCAATTAAAAAAGTTCATAATCTAAGGACGAGAAAGACCCGTGGTACCACCTTAGTTTATGAACTAGCATACACTCAAACTCTTAACGCGAGGAACGTTTACTTCTACTAATTTCAAAGTAACACATTAGAAGTGATTTACAATATTCTTTCATTTATTACTATCTCACCATATAAGTAACTCTCTTGTAACTACTTAAATATTGCCGTCTTCATCAATTGCTTTACTTGCAATAGTATACAACATGTATTTTAAAAATGTCAATTCAATTATTAAATATGATATAATTATTTAAGAATAAAGGGAGATGATTAGATGGATAGAAATATCTTTCGTGAATATGATATTAGAGGTATTTATCCAACACAAGTAAATGAAGAAGTAGCTTATACCGTTGGAAGAAGTTATGGTTCTTATATTCAAGAAAAATTAAAAAGAGATGTATGTGGTGTTGGAAGAGATAATCGTTTGTCTAGCCCACAATTAGCTAAAGAATTAATTAGAGGTATTACTGAATCTGGTTGTAATGTTATAGATTTTGGTTTAGTTACTACACCAATGTATTATTATGCTTGTTTAAAAACTAATGTTATTATTGGCGTTATGGTTACAGCAAGTCATAATCCTAAAGATGATAATGGTTTTAAATTTAGTTTTGATCATTTAGGTAATGCGCGCGGAGAACAAGTATATGATTTTAGAGATTATACCCTAGCTGGTAAGTTCTTATCAGGTAAAGGAACGGTAACTACCTTTGAACCTAAAGATTATTATTTTAGTTATATTAAAGATAATATTAAAATGGGCGAAAGAAAAATTAAAGTTGTCTTAGATTGTGGAAATGGAACAACATCTTTATTTGCTAAAGATTTATATAGTATGTTTCCTAATTTAGATATAACTATGATTTGTGCAGTAAGTGATGCAACATTCCCTAATCACCATCCAGATCCTTCAGTACCTGAAAATAATAAAATGTTAATTGATAAAGTATTAGAAATAGGTGCTGATATTGGAATTGGTTATGATGGTGATGGAGACCGTGTAGGATTTATTTCCGAAAAGGGTGAATTTATTCAAGCTGATAAAGCAATGATTGCATTTATTAGAAGTATTAATGATAAAGTAAGTAATAAATCTTATTTATATGATGTTAAATGTGGTAAAGCTTTAGAAGATGAAATAATTAGATTAGGTGGTAATCCTATTTGTTTTAGAACTGGTAATTCTTATACTAGAGCTGAAGTTAATAAAATGAATTATCCTTTTGGAGGAGAATATTCGGGACATTTATACTTTAAAGATAGATGGCCTTGTATAGATTCTGGTTTATATAATGGTTTACGTATGTTAGAGATATTAAGTAATAATGATAAGAAATTCTCTGAATTATTTGATGGTATTAATACTTACTATAATACACCAGAAGTTAGAGTTCCAGTTGATGATAATGTTAAGTTTAAAGTAGTTGATAAAGTTTTAGAATATGTTAAGAAATGTAATTATAAATATCTAGATGTTGATGGAATAAGAGTTCAATTTGAAGATGGATGGGCTTTAGTAAGAGCTAGTAATACTGGTCCTAATCTAACTTTAAGATATGAAGCTCGTAATACTGAAAGATTAGAAGAAATAAAAAATGAATTTGATAAAGTAGTTAATGAAGCTATTGAAGCATTAGAAAAAGGTACTGATTAATAGTACCTTTTTTAGTTATACATTATATCGATATCAACATTACCTTTGATACCATCTATCTTACCATTACTACATAATTGCCAGTATTTATATTCTCCTTCGTATGAAGTTTGTTTAGTATAATGAGCTAACCAAACAGGATAACCAGTATCATACCAAACTTTCTCTAAGTAGTTTTTACTACTATATAACATACCATCATAACCAGCATCATTTATAGTATCTAAGAAAGCTTCAGCACCTTTAGTTAAACTATAAAAGCTTTGATGGAATTCGTTATAGAAAGACCAACTTTCCCAGTCATAAGCAATTGGTAAATCAACTTTATAACCTTTGATTTGTTCTAAAACCCATTTAGCATCTTTAATAGCTTGTTCTTTACTATTAGCATAAGAATAGTAATAAAGACCAACTGGAATACCAACATCATTAAAGCCCTTAATGTTATTAATAAATTGTTTATCAACAAAGTATTCTCCATCGATACCACGAGCACTACCAACACGAATAATAACAAATTCGGCACCAGCATCTTTAACTTTTTGGAAATCAATATCACCTTGCCAAGAAGAAACATCGATACCTATCTTAGTATTATCTTTTTTATAATCTTTGATAACATCAGTAAATAAAGTATGTACTGGTGGTTCACCATTATTAGATGGTTTACTAGGAGTTGGTTTTTTAACGTTTAAAGTAAAGTCTTTTGTTGTAACATTATCACTAGCATCAGTAGCTTTAAAAGTTAGTTTATAACTACCTGCTTTTTTGGTATCATAATCCCCTATTATTTCGCATTTAGGATTATCATCTAAATTATCAGCACAAGTTATATCTTCTAATAAATTACCATCATAATCAGTTGTAATAGTATATGTACTATTTAACCAAATAACAGGACTGACATCATCGATAATATTTATTTTAAATTTATAAGGAATAGTTATATTCTCTTCATTGACATAGTTAAAACTTACTTCTTTATCCCCTATTTTAGTAGTATTAATTAAGTAATCATCGATTATTTCACCATTGATATCAACAATTAAATCAGATACTTTAACACTAGATAAAAAAGGAATATTTAAGTCTTCCTTTAAAGTTACTTTGATCGTAGCATTTTTGATTTGTTCTTCTAATTCTTTTTCTTCACGATGTTTAGTAAAGGCAGGAATAATAATAGTTATAGTTAAAGTTAAACATATAATAAGACAAAGAATTAGAAGACCAATTAAGTACTTCTTTTTCATTCTTTCACATCCGAATTATCTTCTTTTGGTTCTTCTTTAACTTCTTCTTTTTCTTCTTTATGTTCTTTAGATATAAAAGATAATGGATCAATAAGATTTATTTTAGGAGTTAAAGAATCTAAATCAACATAGTAATTATGAGGATTAGTTTTATCAACTAAAACAACAATGGTATTAACATTATATTCTCTAATAATATCACTAGGATTTACATAAGTATCAATACTTTCAAAGATATATTCTTGGTTATCAGCAGGATTTAAATATTTACATCTTACTTTATATGGTAATGCTCCTTTATTTTTCTTACCATTAGTATCAACAATAACATCAGTTATATTAGCTTTAACGTAGATACTATTTTTATATAATTTATTAATACGACGTTGATTTTTAAAATTAATAATAAATTTTGGTAAATTAATAATTAAAATTAAGATAGATACAATAGCAATAATAGCAATTAAGATTTCATGGTTGTTATAAATTAATTTATTTGGGTTATTCATATCATATTTGATTTTAGTTTGGTCTTTAACAGATAAGTTACTAGTTTTAGGTAGAGTTATCTTTTGTTCATAAGTTTGTTCTTCAACTTTATATCTTACTAGAGCTTTAGCATTAGTATTGTTGTATTCTAAGGAAATAATAGTGGCACTAACATTAACAGCTCTTTGTTCTAAGATGTAATCATAAATACCTAAAGAAATACAAGATATAAGAAGTAAGAAACCTAAACAAGTCATTATTTTATTAATTAATTTTCTTTTTTTAGTAACAGTATCATTCATCTTAATCATATCCTTCTTACTCTATTACTATTTAATTATAATATTTTGGCATATTAAAGTAAAGTTAGTTATTTTATTTCACCATCTAAACTAAAGCTTTTAGCATCAGTAATAGTTACGTCTATTATTTTTCCTATTTTGTCTTGAGCATTAGATATATTTACGAGTTTCATAGTATCAGTATAACCAAAGACTTTATTTGGATCTTTTTCACTTATTCCTTCAATTAAAACAGGAACAGTTTGACCGACATATTTTTGATTAGCTTGTAAACTATAAGAATTAACTAGTTCATTTAGTTTATGAAGACGTTCTTCTTTAGTAGCCATTGTTACTTCATCAGACATTTTAGCAGCAGGAGTTCCTTTACGAGGGCTGAAGATGAAAGTAAAGGCACTATCATATTTACAAGTATTAACAACATCTAAAGTTTCATTAAAATCTTCTTCTGTTTCATTAGGAAAACCAACGATGATATCAGTTGTTACAGCACAATTAGGAATTGTTTCTTTAATTTTATTGAATAATTTTAAGTATTCTTCTTTTGTGTAACGGCGACCCATTAGCTTTAAGATTCTTGAGGAACCTGATTGTAATGGTAAATGAATGTATGGCATGATATTAGGACATGTAGCAATAGTTTCAATCATTTCATCAGTAAAGTCCCATGGATGAGAAGTAACAAATCTAATACGAGGAATATTGGTTTTTGATACTTCTTTTAATAAACCAGCAAAGTTTAATTCACCTTCTAAGTCTTTACCATAAGCATTAACATTTTGACCTAATAAAGTTACTTCTTTATAACCTTCTTTAACTAAGTTTTCAACTTCTTTAATTATTTCAGAACTCTTACGACTTCTTTGTTTACCACGAGTATATGGAACTATACAGTAAGTACAGAATTTATCACAACCATATTGAATATTAACCCAAGCTTTGATATTAGAATCTCTTTTATAAGAGATATTTTCATATACTTCACCTTCACATGAATAAACATTGATATCTTGTTTATTACTTCTTTTTAAGATTAAGTCTTGTAATTCATGAATATTATGAGTACCAAAGACGATATCTACATATGGATGTTTTTCCATTAATTCTTTAACAACACTTTCTTCTTGAGCCATACAACCGCAGATACCAATTATTAAATCTTTATTATCTTTTTTAGCGTGTTTACAACGACCTAAGAAACCATATAGTTTATCATGAGCATTTTCACGAATAGCACAAGTATTTAGAATAACGATATCAGCATCTTCTAACTTATCTGTAGGTGTAAAACCTAAAGACTCTAAACGAGCAGCTATTTCTTCGCCATCATGAACATTCATTTGACAGCCATACGTTCTTAAAAAATATTTTTGGCCTTTAAAGGTATTTTGATCATAATGTTCATCTAAATAAATATAATCAACTTTGTTATTAGTTCTTTTACGAGCTTCATCAAGATTTGGTAATTTCATATAAATCACTTCCAGTAGTTAATTATAACAGATTATAGTATTAAAAAAAAGGTTTAATAACCTTTTATTCCTTCTAATGATTCATCATTTTCAATATACTCATCAACCATTATATGACGATATTTATCTTTGGTATCACGAATATATAAATCTTTTAAACCTGAATTAATAATCATTCTTTTACATAGTGCACATGGATTCGAATTTTCAACATAAGCACCATCACTATAATTTTTACCAACTAAGAATAAAGTTCCACCAAGCATTTTATTACGAGCAGCACTTATAATAGCATTTTGTTCAGCATGAACACTACGACACATTTCATATCTTTCACCACGAGGGATTTGTAATTTCTCACGCATACAATATTTTAAATCACAACAGTTTTTACGACCTCTTGGAGCTCCAACATAACCAGTAGATATAATTTCATCATTGTTTACTATTACAGCGCCAAAGTTTCTTCTTAAACATGTTCCTCTTTCAATAACAGTTTCAGCAATATCTAAATAATAATTTATTTTATCTCTTCTTTTCATTTTACTTCACCCTACCTAAATTAATTATAACAATTTAATAAATATATTAAAAGAAAAAGTAGATTTCTCTACTTTTAATCAATTGGTTCACCACAACTTGGGCAGATGCTTGAATCACCAGTTAAGATTGTTCCACAATTATCACAGAATTTAGTAGGAACAGGATCATCAACATAAGAAGCAGCTTTCTTTAATAATTCTTCAGAATCTTCTTCAGTTACATCAACTGATGGGCTGAAAGTTGGTTCATTAAAGATTGATAATGGTTCTTCTGGTTGTTTGATATCAGCTGGATTAAAGCTAATGTCTTCATGGTTCATAGATGCTAAATCAATAACTGGATTATATTCCTCTTCTTTAACTTCTTCTTTTGGTTCTTCATTATTATTTAAGATAATAGCAGGTTCGTCGCTATTAAGAACGATATCTTGTGGTTCTTCAGTTTTTTCTTCCTCTTCCTTAGTTTCTTCTTTTGTTTCGGTTTCTTCAACAGCAGGAACAACTAAGTCGGTTTGTTCTTCAGTAATTAAAGGTTGTTCTTTAGGTTCTTCAGATTTTGCTTCCTCTTTAGCACCTGGTAAGATATCTTCTTCTTTTTCTTCAATAATTGGGGATATTTTTTCTTCTTTCTCCTCAATTATTGGCGCTATATCTTCTTTTTCTTCTTCCACAACAGGAATTATAGGTTCTTCTTCATTTATTATTGGGGTTATTTCAGAACTTGCTTCTTTTTCTTCTTTAGGTGCTTCAGCTGTTTCATAAGTCTTAGTAACAGCATCGGTATCAGTTTCTTCTTTAGCAGGTTCTTCTTTAACTTCGGTTATTTCATTTTTATCTTCTTCAATAACTGGAGGAACAGGTGTTTCTTCTTGAACTATTGGAACAACTGGTGTTTCTTCAATTATTGGCGTTATTTCAGAATCTTCTTTTGTTTCTTCAGCTACTGGTTCTTCAGTTTCGACAACTATTGGAGTTTCCGCTTCAGCTGGAGCTTCTTCTTTAGGTTCCTCGATAGCTGGTGCTGCTTCCTCTACTGGAGTTTCTTCGGTAGTTGGAGTTTCAACTGGTTGTTCCTCATTACTTGGAGATGCAGCAGATGGTTCTTCCACCTTTGGCTCTTCCGCAGGTGTTTCAGTAGGTGCTACTTCAGCAGATTGTTCTGCTGGTGCTTCAACTGGTGTTACTTCGGGAACTGGTTGCTCAGCTGGAACTACTTCTGGTGCAGGAACTTCTGGAGTGGCTTCAGTTTGGCCTTCCTCTTTAACATCTTCAGTTGGTGTTGTTTCTTCGATGATTGGTTTTATTTCACTATTATCACTAGAAACTGGTTCTTCAATTGTTTCTGGTTCAGTTGGTGAAAGTTGTTCTGGTTCAGAAACTTGAACTTCTTCAATTGTTTCAATTGGTTCAACTTCTAAAGAATCAGGTTCTTCTAATTGTTCATTAACAGGAGCTGCAGGAGTTATTAAAGTTTCTTCTGTAGGACCTGGGGCTATTTCGACAATTGGATTTTCTTCTGGTGTTGGTGCTGCTGGTTCTTCTGGAGTTAATTCAATAATATTTTGTTGACTAGCAGCTATTTCTTCAGGAATAAATTGTTCATCACTTGATATATCAAGCATTTCTTGAGGTTCAACCGTTTCATTTTCAACAATTGGAACATCAGAAGCATTAGCAACTGGAGTTGGAGCTGGTTCACTAGGAGCTTCAGTTGGTTGAACTTCTGGTTGGCTAACTGGAGCTGGTTCACTGGTTTGTGGTTCAGTTGTTAACTCAACAGTTGGTTCAGCTGGAGTTTCAGGAACAGCTGGTTCTGGATTAGCAGGTGCCTCAGGTTCAACTGGTGTTTCTTCTTTAGGTTCCTCCGTAGCAGGTACTGCTTCCTCAACTGGTTGCTCTACTGGTGTTTCAACTGGAGATGCTTCTGGAGCAGGTTCAGTAGATACCTCGGTTGGTGTTTCAGTAGGTGCTGCTTCGACTGGAGTTTCAACAGGTGCTTCCGCTTCAGCAGGTACTTCAGCAACTGGTTCTTCAGTTGTAGGAGCGGCTTCTGGAACAGGAGCTTCACCATTTTCATCTAAGTCAGTAGCTTCGATGAATTCATCCTTATTATTTATATCAATATTATTTATATCAACGTTATTTGTTGGTTCAGTTTGTGCTGCTTCAGCTGGCGCTTCAGTATTGGAAACTTCATTAGCTTCTTCTTCCGCAACAGCATTGTAAACCATTTGGGTAATTGCATCTTCTTTGGTTTCTTCAGAACTGATTATTTCAGCTGGATTAACTTGAAGAGCATTTTCTTCAACTGGGGAAGTTGGATTATCAACGACAGCAGCTGTTTTTTCAACATCACCTAGTGGGGCTTCAGAATCATTAACATTTTGAATTTGAATCTCTGGTGCTGGCTGTGGTTCTGGAGTTTCTTTAGCTGGTGATTCAGGCATAACAAGATCGCCAGGGTTGGCGTTAAAGATATTATCGAAGCTTGGCTGTTCAGGAACGGCTGCTGGTGTTTCTGGAGAAGCTACTTCGGGTGTGGTTGTGGCAACTTCAGCAGCTTGCGCTTGTTCAATGGCTGCACCTTGATCAACAACACTATTTTGAGGCTCTTCCACTACATTCTCGTCTTCTTTTTTCTTTAGTTTATCTAGTAAACTCATCTAGAATCACATCCATTCTAACCTCTAGTACCCCTATCATACTATTTTTATTATATCATACTTTTTTTAATAATAAAGTTATTTTTTATACTTTATTGGTTTATTTGATAGCAAAGAAAAAATAGTGGTTAACACTATTTGTTTGGAACTATTTTTTCTTTACCACCCATATATGGTTGTAAGACTTTAGGAATTAAGATTGAACCATCTTTTTGATAGTTGTTTTCGACTAAAGCTATTAAACCACGAGGTGAAGCTACAACAGTATTATTTAAAGTATGTAAATAATATGTTCCCTTTTCTCCTTTAGCACGAATTCCTAGTCTTCTTGCTTGAGCATCGGTTAAGTTAGAACAACTTCCGACTTCAAAGTATTTTTGTTGTCTTGGAGACCAAGCTTCAATATCACATGATTTATATTTAAGATCAGCTAGATCACCACTACAGCATTCTAGTTGACGGACTGGAATATCCATACTTCTAAAGAATTCAACAGTTAGTTGCCACATTTTTTCATACCATTCTTTAGAATCTTCTGGTTCACAGATAACAATCATTTCTTGTTTTTCAAATTGGTGAACACGATATACACCTCTTTCTTCAAGACCATGAGCGCCGCCTTCTTTTCTAAAACATGGAGAATAACTAGTTAAAGTATATGGTAAGTTTTCTGGTTTTAAGACTTGATCTTTAAAGCGACCAATCATTGAGTGTTCTGAAGTACCAATTAAGTATAGGTCTTCACCTTCTATTTTATACATCATGGCATCCATTTCTGCAAATGACATAACACCAGTTACAACATCACTTCTAATCATAAATGGTGGTAAGCAGTATGTAAAGCCATGATCAATCATGAAATCACGTGCATATGTAAGCATGGCTGAATGAAGACGAGCAATATCACCAGTTAAGTAATAGAAACCTTCACCACTAGTACGACCACTGGCTTCTTTATCTAAACCAGCTACTCCTTCTAAAATATCTGCATGGTATGGAATTTCATAATCAGGAACGACTGGATCACCAAATCTTTTTAATTCAACATTTTTGGTATCATCTTCCCCAATAGGAACATCATCAGCAATGATATTTGGAATAACCATCATTTTTTCTTTAACTTGTTTATTTAATGTTTCTTCTTCAGTTTCTAATGAAGCAATTTCTTCACCATATTTACTAACTTCAGCTTTGATTTTTTCCGCTTCTTCTTTTTTACCATCACGCATAAGTGATCCAATTAAAGCACTCTTTTCATTCTTAAGAGCTCTTAAATT
>CANPXB010000024.1 GCA_947585595.1 uncultured Bacilli bacterium | reverse complement strand
ACATTTTAATACTTCCTTTATTAATTTAATTTTAGCATAATTTATTTATGGGTTAAACTTTTTACTAAATCAGTATACGGTTTAATGGTCTCTTCTTTACTTAAAGATAAATCATAATATTTAATTAAATCAGCAATACTCTTTTCACCAGCAATAATATTTCGAATAAATGTAAGTAAGTTTTTTTCATCAGATAGATAAAATTCTAATAAACGACAAGCATAGATATTACTAATTATATAACCATAAGTTTTATGTTCATCAAAGATAACATAGTTTTTATATAAAGCAATATCTGGTCTTCCAGATGGGAAGTTTCTTAACATAGTACTTAGTTTACGAGTTTCAATATTTTCTAAAGTCATTAAATGTTCAGCATTAACTCTATTGACACGTTGTTTATACTCTAAGTCGTCTTTAGGAAAACTGGTTTTTAAGATATAACAAGTTAGATATTCAATTAAGATACTTAAAAATTCTTTATAATGAATATTTGATAGAACTTCATTATAACCTTTGACTGTATATTTAGATAATAAACCATGAATATATTCATGAGCAGTACTAACTATTTCAATATTAGATAGTTGGTCACTAATATGAAATTGTAAAGGGATCCAAGTACCATTTTGATAAGTTGTTTCAATAGTAGCATCAAAAGGATTAGGTATTGGTTCTAATTTAAGCATTTCATTATACTCTTTTATTATCGATTCATATGAAGGACCTAATAAAGTAATTAAAATATCTAGAAGATATTGTTTTAATTCAGGTAAGGTTATTTTTTGATATTTAAAAGTTTCAGGATTAGGTAAAGAGATAGTACTTAAAGTTTTTAAGATACGTTCATAGTTTCTTTTACCACGACTAAAGGATATTTCAGTAAAGGTATTGTTATAACCATATCGATTCATATCATTAACATAGTCATTAGCTTCTGTTAAAGCTTGTAGTTCTTGCATACTAATCCCCCTTTAGAAACTATATAATAACATATAACAAGAAAAAAAGCATTTTTTAAATGCTTTTAAAAGAATAATCTTATGACATCATGAACTGTAACATATAACATTAGAAGAAGTAGTAAACCAAAGAAGATAGTCGTTGTAATAGCTTCAACTTTTTCATTAACTTTCTTACGAGTAATAAGTTCAATAATTAAGAATAGAACATGACCACCATCTAAAGCTGGAATTGGTAAGATATTCATAATACCTAGGTTAATACTTAAGTAAGCAATTAAGAATAAGACACTACTTACACCAGCACTACGAGTTTCACCAACAACTGAGTAAATACCAACAGGACCAGATAAAGCATTAATAGATATTTTACCAGTGAATAAGTTAACAATTGTTAACCACATTTGTTCTATAGTACTACCAAATTTCATGAAACTGTATTTAACAGCTGGAACAAAACCTTTCTTGACTTCACTTTTTAGTTCTATACCAAAGATTCTTGTTTCATTTCCATCTTTGTCTTTAGTTACTTCTGGTTTTACTTTATATGTAGCATTTTTACCATCTTTATGTTTTACTGAGATTTCATAGGTATCATCTTTATCTTTTAATAATAGTAATAATTGAGCTTTATCCCAAGTACTTACTTTGGTACCATTGACTTTAGTAATTAAGTCGCCGGCTTGGATACCAGCTTTTTCAGCAGGTTTACCATCAGTAACCCCAGTAATAACGGGTTTTAATGATGGAGATCCCCAGATAAGAGCGATAAAGAATAATAAGATAATAGCAAGTAAGAAGTTATTAAATACACCAGCTACTAAGATTATTAATCTTTGATACCATGGACGATTACACATAAATTTTTCTTTAGGAACAGTCTTAGTATCATCATCTTCATATATTTCGCCAGCCATTTGGACATAGCCACCTATTGGTAAGGCTCTTATTGAATAATTAATACCATCTTTACCTTTAATAGTTTTAATTAATGGTCCCATACCAATAGAGAATTCATGAATAAAGACACCACTTTTTTTAGCTGTAAGGAAATGACCTAGTTCATGAACAAAGACTAGAATACCTAAGATAAAAATAAATAATACGATATTGATAATTGTGTTCATTTAATCACCTTTCTTATCCGAATATTTTTAATATATTAATAATTATTATATAACCATAAATAATAAAAGTTAAACTATCAAGACGATCTAGAATACCACCATGACCAGGCATGATATTAGAGAAATCTTTAATATCATTTTCTCTTTTGATTTTACTGAAGAATAGATCTCCTAATTGACCTAGGATTGTTAAGAATAAGGTCATAACAATTAAGCCAATGATATTTATATTATTAGTTAAAACATTGTAATAATATAAAGAAGCAATAATGGTTGCAATTACTGAACCAGCAATACTTCCTTCAACTGATTTTTTAGGTGATACTTTAGGAATAAGTTTATGTTTACCGATTAAACAACCGATAATCATAGCAAAAGTATCAGTTAAAACAGCAATTAAAATTAAATATAATAATAACCATTTATCAGCATATCTAATTAAGATTAAGAAGTTAAAGAATAAGCCAAGGGCGATAATACTTCCTAACATAGAGAATGCTTTATGGGTATTATATGAATCATCTTTACTAAAGATAGCTGGAATTAAAATAAGTAAGACTGTAATACCTATAACAGCAAGTGATACACCATTATAAATATATGAAGCTTGGAAACGATTATAAACTACTAATTCGAAACAAGCAAAAGCCATTAATTTAATAATCATTGGAATACTTTTATTTTCTTTTAAATCTAAGATTTCTTTAAAAGCTAAAGCTCCTAATAAACCAACAGCTACAGAATATGGAATTCCTCCTATTAAAAATAAGGGAACAAATATTAAAATAGCTACAATAGCACTAATTACTCTTTGTTTCATTGCTATTACCTCCAAATCTTCTATTTCTTTTATTATATTCATCGATGGCTTTTTCAAATTCATCACGATTAAAGTCAGGGAAATATACTTTTGGGAAGTACATTTCAGCATAACTAAGTTCATAAATCATAAAGTTAGATATACGTTCTTCACCACTAGTTCTAATCATAAAATCAATAGGTGGTAATTCTTGATACATATATTTATATAGTAGTTTTTCATTTATATCTTCTTTATTTATTTTACCAGCTAAGACATCTTCGCATACCTTTTTAGTAGCATCAGCTATTTCTTGTTGACCACCATAATTTAAACAGACATTAAAGACACCTTTTTGATTATTTTTAGTCTTTTCTGTAATAGTAGCCATAGCTTCTTTAACGTCTTCTCTTAGGTTTTCTTGACGACCAGAGAAGACTATTTTTATATCTTCATCATGAATTTTATTACATTCTTTATTAAACATATCAACAAATATATCCATTAAGTATTCTACTTCTTCAACACTTCGTTTAAAGTTTTCGGTAGAAAAAGCAAAGACACTTAAATATTTAACACCTTTATTTATAATATATGGAACTAAGTCACAAATATTTTCAAAACCTTTTTGATGGCCATTTAAAGAAGGCAAATTTCTTTCTTTAGCCCATCTTCGATTACCATCAAGAATGATGGCAACATGATTTGGGTAATTTTTATCCATTTTTAATCAATTCCTTCTTATATGATTATACTATTAAGATAAATTAAAGGCAAGAAACAAAAAGCATTTCCAGCGATTTGGAAAAATTTTATTTTTAGACAAATAAAAAATATGCTTGAGCATATTTTCGTATTCATTAAAATGAATCTATATTTATTTTAACTTTCTTTAAACCTAGAATGTAAGCATGAGCTTGGACTAAAGTACGAATAGCATTAGCCATTTTACCATTACGGCCAATTACGGCACCCATATCACTTTCGTGAACAATAATTTCTAAGATAGTTGAATCTTCTTCACCACCAAATTGTTGCACACTTACCATATCTGGTTCTTTAGCGATACTTTTTACTAGATATTCAGCAAATTCTTTTAATTCCATAATTATTTACCTTCTTTTTTAGATTCAGTATATTTTTTAATTATGCCATGTTTGCTTAGTAGATTTTTTACAGTATCAGTTGGAATAGCTCCATTATTTAACCAATATAAAGCTTTTTCTTCATCAATTTTAACTTCATATTCTGCTGGAATTGGATTATAAGTTCCAATAGTATCGATAAATCTTCCATCTCTTGGACAACGAGAGTCAGCTGCTACAATTCTATAGAAAGGTTTTTGTCTTGAACCGCCTCTTTTTAATCTAATTTTAACTGCCATATATTTCCCTCCTTCATTTAGCTACATTAATATATCAAATATTATTTATGATGTCAACCTTTATTAGTTGACATATATAAAAACATACAAGTCTTGCTTGTATGTTATTTTTCTTCAAGATAATCTTCTTTTACTTCAGGTTCTTCCTCTTCATAAAGATCATCCCAAGGTAGTTCATCTTCTTCAATAGCGATTTTAACTTTACCTTCACCAACGATTTCAACACCTAGTTCTTTTTCAATATTTAAAGTAACATCATTACCTTTTATTTTAACATCTTGAACAGTTGGTTGTTTTAAACTTCTAACAATAATTTCATTATCATTAGATAAAGAATCTAAGTCTTTAACTCTTAACTTCATATGATCAGTATAAGGAAAGTTTCGTGTTGTAACAGCTGTTTTAGAATCATTATCATATGAATACCAAACATTGACATCAAAAGAGCCATTTATATTAACATCATTTTTATTATTAGTACCAGAAAACTTATGATTAATTACCCAACAACCTAGAACTGTATTAGGAGTATTTTCAGGAGTTAATGTATAACTATCACGAGATGTTTTACGACCTTTACCAACGATTGTTTTAGTAACAATTTCTTTAAAATTAGACATTTATTTCACCTCTAATTTAGTTTATGCATAGAGGTCTTAATAATTGAATAAAAAAATAGATTATTATCTTGTAATAACCTATTTAATCAGAATAAGTACTTGTTAAACCAAAGTAGTCTTCCATAGTAATCCAATTACCATTATTATATAGTTTGGTAGCTAAGTCTTTACCGACATATCTAAAATGCCAAGGTTCATATTTATAACCAGTTTCATTCGTTTTACCTTCTGGATATCTTAAAATAAAACCATATTTATAACAATTCTTACTTAACCATATGGCTTCTGGGGTACCAATAAAACTATCATCTATAGTATTAACATCAAAAGCTAAACCAGATTGATGTTCGGAATGACCGGGACGAGCTGAATATGTATCAGCTTCTTTCTTACCATCACGATTTACATAATTATTATAAAGCTTTTTTTGAAGATCATAGGACCTATACCCACTTTGAATCCAAAGCTTTATACCATCTAAAGTTGCAGCAGCTTTCATTTTATTAAAAGCATCTGTAGTTTCAGAAGTTAACTTAGAACCAAAATCTTCAGGTAAGGAATATGTTTTATTTACAACCAAATAACCATCGATATAGGTAACGCCATTTTTAGTTACACCTTTAAAACCTTTAGAAGTCGTAAAATGAACTTCGTTATCAGAATTGTCTTCTGTTTTACTATCTGAGTTTTGAGAAGAACTTGAATTGGCTTGAATATTCTGAGTTGTTTTTGAACTACTTTGATTAGTTGATGGATTAATAGTATTAGAAGAACTATTAGACTTAGTGTTAGTTTTGTCACTGTTATTTTTATCTTCCATAACAGTTAATATAAAACTTTCTTTAGTCGTATTATTGCTTGAGTCAGTAGCTACATAAAATAAATTATAGGTACCTGCGGTCTTAAAATCATAATCACCTTCAATTGTAGGAATAATCGTTTCATTAGAATTATCTGTGACTACAACATTATTAAGTAAATTTATTTCTTTTCCAACTAAAGTATTTAGTTCTTTAGAGAAATTTATAGTTGGCTTTTCAGTATCAACAACATCTATATATAAAGTTATTTTTTTAATTTGCTTGCTTAAATCTTCTACTTCGATTTCAACTTCTTTTTGACCAATTCTCGTAGTATTTACTAGTTCTTTGTTGGTAATAATATGGCCATTCTCTATTTTAGTTATATAGTCTAGATTATAAACTTCATCGTTTAATTCTACTTGGGCATTTTGATATTTTAAAATTAATTCAGGAGTTTCAGATAATTTATTTTCTTTTTTTAAGTTAACTATCACAATAGCTATACCAACGATTAAGAAAATTAGGATTAGAAATAGAATTATTTTTTTAACATTTATCTTTTTCATAAAAACATCTTCTTTACTACTTATAATTTTATATCATATTATATTTGGTAATTTCAATATATTAGATAATTATCTATTTAAGATAATCTTTAATAGCACGACGAGCTTTAGAAGTTATGGCATATTTAAGCCATGATTTATGGGGATGAGCTTTTTCATTATGAAGTAACATTATACGATCATGATTAGATAGTTTATGAAATATTTTTACTTCTTTACCATTAATATAAGCTTTTTTTAAATGGTTACCTATTTCAGAATGTAATTTATAAGCAAAATCAATAATGGTCGATCCTTTAGGTAATTCAATTAAATCACCACTAGCAGTATAAACATAAATATTACTAGAGAATATCTCTTGTTTAACACGAGCAATAAAATCAGAATCGCTTTTGACGACAGCATTTAAATCTCTTAAAGTATTAAAGAATTGATAGTTTAGTTTTAGTTCATATTGCATCTTAGTACGAGCTTCGCCTTTAAAGAATTTCCAGTAAGCAGCTATACCTAAAGAATTTATATCATCCATTGTTTTAGTTTTAATTTGAAATTGTAATAAATGGTTATTTGGACCAAAAACAGTGGTATGTAGAGAACGATACATATTAGTTTTAGGACAAGCAATATAGTCTTTAAATTTATTATTCATTGGGGTATATAGTTTATGAATAAGTCCTAAGACACGATATGGATCTTCATCATCTTCTAAGATTAATTTAAAGTTAACTAAGTCATGAATATCATTTAGTTTATAACCTTTATTTAGTTTTTGATATAAATGATAGATATTTAAGATTTTAATACGATATTCAAATTTAATATTATTTTCTTTTAAGATTTTTTCAACATCAAGGCTAGCTTGTTTACAACATTCAGCATAGTCTTCTTCGATTTCTTTTTCTTTGGTTTTTAACATATCATAAGAAGTTTTATCTAAATATAGTAAACATAAGTCTTCTAGTTCACATTTTAATTTAAAAGCACCAATAAAGTATGCTAAAGGAACAAAGATATATAAAGTTTCTTCAGCACTTCTTATTTGTTTATATCCTTCTTTATATGATAGAGTTTGCATATTATGAAGACGATCACATAATTTAATAATAATTATTCTAACGTCATCATTTAAACTATTAATTAATCTTCTAATATTAGCATTAGTTTCTTCATCTTTATTATTAAAATGCATATTACTTAACTTAGTAACACCATCGACTAAGAAAGCAACATCAGTACCAAAATCACGTTTGATATCAGCAATAGTAAGTTCAGTATCTTCGACAACATCATGAAGTAAACCAGCACATAATGAAGCTCCATCAGCTTTAAAAGCAGTTAAATTTAAGCAGACATGTAAAGGGTGAATAATATATGGTTCACCACTTTCTCTTTTTTGATTTTGATGAGCTATACTAGCTACTTTATAAGCTTTTTTGACACGATCGATTTCTTCAGGATTATATTTTTCTATTTCTTTTAAAACATCATCAATAGTAATATTATCCATAAAACTCACTTCCACTATTAGTATGTACATATAATAGCACAAATCAATTAAAAAAGCCATTAATATAATGGCTCATTAGATTCTTTAATTTTTCTTTTTTTATTAATTTTAGAAATAAGAATGAATATAATTATTAAAGCGATAATACCGATAATTAAATAGATTTTAATTTCATTAAAGAACTTGGTAATAGTACTCTCTTCTTTAATCAATTCATTAGTGGTAACGATATAATTAGATTCACCATTAGTAGTAAAGGTAATATAACCATTACTTACTTTAATACCATCAGTTATTAAAGTATACTTTCCTTGTTTTTCATAAGAATAAACACGAACGATACTACCATCTTTATATTTACCTTCTAAGTATAATAATATTTCATTATTAGCTGGTATTTTAGTCGTATAAGATAAAGTATTACCTTCTTTTTTCGTAAATGAGATATCTAAATCTTCACTAGGTAGATTATTTTGCAATTTTACTTGATATAATAAGCCACCATAAGTATCAACGACATCATAATATAAATAATTATTATTAGTTTTTAAGGAAGTTAGTAAATTACTTGGAATAATATTTTCTTCTTTATTACCGGTTTCATAGATAACAGGACTTGTGATAGATGATTGTAAATCAGTAATTAAAGTAGCATCTTCTGGATGTTTATAGACGATTATTGTATATTCAGTTTTATCATCATTTTTTTCGGTAACAATTACTTTAACAGTATTAAAACCACTTTTTAAGTTTTCGTTTCCTTCAACTTTAACAGTTGCTGTTTCACTTTCGGTTTCATAAGTTAGATTTAAAGAGGAAGTTTCTTTATTAATACTATAGATATAATTAGTTTTAGTACCTAGTTCTAATGCTAGATTATCAATTTTTAATGATTTTAGTTTACTACTTTGTAAGGTCGGATTAATGTCTTCGTTAGAACGAGTAATATTAATAGTATAAGTACTTTCTGCCCCATTGGAAGATGTTACTTTGATATTAAAAGTATTAAGACCAGGATTTAGTTGTTTAGTACCAGTACCAGTAATTGTGGCACTAGAATCATTAGCAGTAGCGGTAATTAAAATTGATTCAACTTTAACGCCAACAATGGCATCATAAGTAGTTTTATCTTTTTGATAAGCAATGCTGGTATCAGATACACCTAAACTTTTTAAAGTAGTATCACCAGTACGATTATCAGTTCGAGTAATCATAATTTGATAAGTACGAGATGAACCATCTTGAGCACTTACTACGACTCTTACTCTATTTAAACCATATTCTAATCTTCTTTCACCAGTACCAGTAATTGTTTGATTAGCATCACCTTTAGTAGCTTTAATATTTACTTTAGTGACATTAGATGGGACTGTTAAACGATAATCGTAGGTTGTACGACTGAAAGTTGGACTCATAGTGTAACCTTCAACACCTAAATCACTAATAAAGGTACTAGTACTAGGATTGACAGCATTAATAGTAACGTTAGCAAAAGATTGAGCTATAGGATCCCCATTAGTATAGTAACCATTAACAACATTACCAGTTTCATCAACAGAATCAACTTCAACTTTAGAAACACCTGTCTTTAAAACTTTAAATTTAAATTGCATTTGGTTACCAGAGGTCCAGATACGACCATTATTAGGTTTTTTGATATAAATATAACCATCTTTAGTATTAGTATCTCCAGTACCTTGAATCCAATAAGTTTGTTCATATTCTAAGTAAGCTGGATCATACTTAATACGAAGATAGATTTCACGAATATTAAAATTACCATAGTTGGCACTTAATAAAACATAAACGTCAGAACCAACAACTGGTCTTTGAGTAGAAGCTTCAAGGAAGGTAGCAGCGTTAACTAGATATGGAAATATCATAAATAGTAATAATGTTAAAACTAGTTTAATCTTTTTCATACTAACTCCCTATTCTTTCTATTCTTTATTATATTATATATTTTATGATAATTCAATTAATAGCATTTACCTTTTTTGTTTTTTTTGATACCATATTAATGGTGATTAAAATGAATGATTGTATATTTTGTAAAATTATTAAAGGCGAAATTCCTTCGAAAAAAATATATGAAGATGATAAAGTTGTCGTTATAATGGATGTTAATCCACAAACAGATGGACATGTTTTAGTATTACCTAAAGAACATGTTGCTGATTATACATTGGTTGATGATGAGTTACTTAAACATATTAATGAAGTAGCTAAAAAGATGGTCCCACATTTAATGGAAAAGTTAGAGGCGAAAGCTTTAACATTCGTGGTTAACTATGGTGATAGTCAGGCAGTTAAACATTTTCATTTACATTTAATTCCCGATTATTTAGTTAAACAAAAAAGTGAAAAAAGTTTAGATGAAGTTTATGAAATAATAAAATAACCATTTCTTAGAAAATGGTTTTTTAATGAAAAAAAGAAGTTGGTTAGACTTCTTGAACAACCGCTATAATCATTGGTTTACATTCAGTTTCATGATATAGGTATTTGCCTAATTCTTCTCTTATTTCATTTTTAATCTTATTATAGTCAACGTAGTTATCTGTTATATTACGTTCAATAATATTAAGAGATAATCTTTTTATTTCATTAATCATTTCCGTTGAATCTTTAACATAGATAAATCCTCTGGTTGTTACTTCAGGACCAACTAATAAGACTTTTTCTTTTTTACTAATTGTAGCACTGATTAAGACAATGCCATTTTCACTTAACATTTCACGGTCTTTAATAACTAATTCACCAACATCTTCAGTACTATTACCATCAATTAAAATATCATTGACTTTGATATGGTCGAAGTTTTCTAAATTTAAATTACCATTAATAAATTCAATAACATCACCATTTTGTTTTAAGATAATGTTTTCTTTAGGAATATTAAGTTCAGAAGCAATATTAGCATTATTAACCATGTAACGATATTCGCCTTTAACAGGAATATAGTATTTTGGTTTTAATAAATCAATCATAATCATTAAATCTTCTGAAGAAGCATGATGTAAAATAGTTTTTTCTTTAGGAACTGAAACAATATCGCAGCCATTAGTAGCAAGATCATTTTGAACTTTAACTAAAGTTTTTTCACTACTATCATATTTTGGTTCAGCAAAGACGACTGTATCAGTACTCTTTAATTTAATAAATTTATCATAACCATTAATTATTTTACTAATTGAAGCATATGGGTTTTCTTTACTATCTTGAATTAATAAAATACAGTCTTTATCATCAATATTAGATAAATCACCGAGAATACTATCATTAAATTTTAAATAACCTTCTTTTTTAGAAAAGTTAATAATATTTTGTAAGTTTTTACCCATTATAACTACTTTACGATGAGTATTAGCGACAGCATCAAATATTTCTTGAATCGTATAAATATGGGTCGGTAAGACAGCAAATAACATACGACTTTCATGATGTTTAATAGCATCTTTAAAGAAACTAGTTAAACGATGAGATGGTGAAGTATGACCAATACGTTCAGAGAAAACTGATTCACTCATTAAAGCTAGAACGCCTTGTTTACCAATATAAGCTATTTTACCTAAATCCATAGAGTATTTATCCATCATTTTTGGATCAATTATAAAGTCACCAGTATAAACAATAGCACCATCTTTAGTATTAATAACATACATAACGGAATCAGGAGCTGAATGATTAACACTTATAGGGAAAATACTTACAGAACCAAAGTTAAGCTTCTTATGAGGTTTAATTTCAATTATTTTCTTTTCATCTACCCCATCATTAGTAAGAATAAATTTTGTAAATTTTGTAGCATAGACTTTAATATTAGGTAATGATTGTAAAAGATCTTCAGTAGCACCCATATTCTCATAATGACCATGAGTTAAGAATAAACCTTTAATACGATTTTGATTAGTTATTAAATAATCAAAATCAGGAATTATATAATCAATACCATATAAATTTTCATTAGCATATTTAAGTCCACAATCAAAAACATATAAGTCATTATCTATATCAATGATATAGCAATTCTTACCCATTTCGTCTAGTCCACCTAAACTAAATATTTTAATATTACACATTAAAAACAACTCTTTTCTATTATATTTTTATTTATAAAAAGGCTTGCGACTTAGTAATTATAACAAAAATATATGAATCTTGCAATCTTGTTTAGGTATTTTACTAATAATTTACTATTCAGATATTAATTCAGATAAGTAAACAATTGATAAATCTTGGTACTTTATTTGATTTAGTAAAATATCTAGTTCACTTAAAGATAAAGATTTTTGGACAAGAATTATTTCTCCACTACTTATTTTATTGATATTTAAACTAAGAGTAGAATGATTAATAATTAGGGATTCTTTAAATAAATAAGTATCTTTACAGAATGAAGAAGGATTTGTTTTAACATAACATAGATGTTTATTTATTTTTTGCTTATTTAAATATTTATTAATATTATGATAGGTCGTTGCATTATTCGAATTATTAATCAATTCAGCTTTTAAGTTATATTCTTCTTTAGAAATAAGTATATCAATATGATAGTTATGGGATATTAAATAATTAGTTAGATCACTTTCTTCTTCAAAGATTAAAGAAATACTATCTTTCTTTTCATTACCACGGATAATTATTTTATCTTTATGATCTTCTAAACTTATAGATGGTTTAATCTTATTAAATACTAAGAGATCTTCATTAAACTCTTTAACTTTTTGCATACTAAGGAATGACTTATTAACATTAACTTCTTCACCACTTAAACCAGGTATAATATAAAGATTATCAATAAGAATACTATCAATAGATGAAACATATTTAGAATCTTTAATTTCATTTATACTTTGCAAGAGAGGATTTCTATTTTTGACAAAAAGCGCAATTCTTTCAGTATAATAGAAACTTAAAAGACATAAACCTATAAGACCTAAATACTTAAAATATTTTTTCATTTAATCACCTATTTAAGTATATGTTTTACTTTATTTTATAAATATTATTTTGTATAATAAGTTTTATGTTTTGGGGTGGTTATGATGGTTGAAGAGTTCCTTTTTGACATATTGTTTGATATGTATGAAGCTTATTTAGAATGTCAAGGAATGTCACAAAATGAATATGATTCTATGTTCTTTGACGAAAATGGTTATGAAATTGAAGAAAAAGAATATTTATTAGAACATAGAAGTGATGTTTTATGTGATGAAGTAATTGATGCTGTTTATACTTTAATTATCGAAGATGGATTACCTGATGAATATAATTTTAATAACTTTATAAACTTATTACTAAGTAGATACTATTTATATCGATATAATCCTGATGATACAGTAATACGTTATATCAAAAAGACTGATATAGAAGATATAATTAGATTATTTAAAGAAAACTATGATTTTGGAATGGACTTATTAAGGACTTATTATTTAACATTAATTGATAAAGAAATATGTGATAGTAATAGACAAACAATCTATGATAATAATGATAATGATACACTAGTTAATTTTGAAAGGCATAGTTCTTCTTTAAAAATAGTTTTCTTAAATGATTTACTTAGACAAGTAATATGTAATTTATATAATCATTTTATTAGCAATGGTTGTGATGATATAACAGCTCTTAATTATACATGGGCTTATTTTACTGATAACTTTGATCCATTAGGAGAACTTGATCAAATGGGTGTTGATCAAGAAAGTAAGAATGTTTATAAAAGATATATGTTAGGTTTAATATATGCTGATGTCTATGAAGATGCTTGTAATAGTTCACTTATAGATAGTGAAAATATGTTAGATAGACTTGCTGATACTGTATCAGTAGTTGGTCTTTCATTTGGATATATTGGAATACCTAAAGAAGAAAATGTGCAAAATCGAATATTAAAACATTTTATTGTTTTACAAGATGAAATGGATAAAAGAAAAGATAATAGAAAGAAAACATATCAAGATAACCGAATTGAAATTCTTAAGAAAGCTAATCCAATGTATAAACTAGATGAATTAACTTTTGTTAAGAAATAATTATTCATCTTCTTCATCTTCTTCTTCGAAAGTTTCAGCTTTCTTACTAGATAAGAATGTTACTTTTTCAGCTATAACTTCAGTAGAATATCGTTTATTACCATCTTTATCTTCATAACTATTTACTTGAAGACGGCCTTTAATACCAACGATATCACCCTTATGACAGTATTCACTAGTACTTTGAGCAATAGCATTCCATAAAATACATCTAACAAAATCAGCTTCATAAATACCATCAACATTTTTATAAGTACGTTGAACTGCTAAAGTTAGATTACTATACTTTTTACCCTCTTCAGTAGTAGTTACTTCAATATCATCAGTTAATCTACCAACTAAGACTACTTGATTTAACATTAGTATTCCTCCTTTCATGGAGGAATACTATCAATTTTTAAAATGATAAGCAAATGAGGGTTTTATTAATTTAAACTTAAATAGATATGAAAAAAGATGTTTTGTTTAGAGCAAACATCTTTTTTAGTTTAGTTAAATAATTAATTAAATTGTTTTAGATAGGTTTTCAATTTTTTTGGGTATTTTACTCTTTTAGTAAACGATTTAATTCAACAGCATATTCCATAGGTAATTCTTTTTTAAAATCACTGATAAAGCCCATGATTAATAATTCTTTAGCACTATCTTCACTTAAACCTTTACTAGTTAGATAAAACATTTTTTCCGCACTTACTTTAGAGATAGTAGCTTCATGTTCTAAAGTACTAGAATTATTACCAACGATATTAGTTGGGAAGGTATCACTTTTAGATATATCATCTAGGATAATCGTATCACATTTAATTGTAGCTTTACTATTTATAGCATTTTTAGATATTTTAGTTAAACCACGATAGTTACTTACTCCACCATTAGAAGCAATGGATTTACTAACAATATTACTCTTAGTATTAGGAGCTAGATGGATCATTTTAGCACCAGCATCTAGTGCTTGGCCAGCTTTAGCATAAGCAATGGAAATAGAGTTACCAGTTGCTCCTTCACCTTTTAAGACACATGATGGATATTTCATAGTTACTTTGCTACCAATATTACCATCTACCCACTCCATAGTACCATGTTCATCAACTATAGCACGTTTAGTTACTAAGTTATAAACATCAGTTGACCAGTTTTGAATAGTTGAATAACGACAATGAGCATTCTTTTTAATAAAGATTTCTACGACTCCAGCATGTAAGGAAGTAACACTATATTCTTTAGCTGTACAACCTTCGATATAACTTAAATCAGCACCTTCATCAACAATAATAATAGTTCTTTCAAATTGACCTAAGCTTTCAGTTTCAATACGGAAATAACTTTGTAAAGGGCGATCAACTTTAACACCTTTAGGAATATAAATAAATGAACCACCTGACCAGACAGCACCATTTAAAGCTGTATATTTATTTTCTGCATAATTAACTAAGTGATTAAAATATTCTTTAAATAATTCAGGATATTTTTGTAAAGCATCATCAGTTGAAGTAAAAATAATACCTTCATCTTTAAGACTTTGATTATGATAAACTACTTCACTTTCAAATTGATTAGTAACACCACCAAGATACTTCTTTTCAGCATCAATAACACCTAATTTATCAAAACTACTACGAATACTACAATTAACTCTTTGCCAATCATTAGTAAGTTTTTCTTCAGTACCTTTATAATAAGTGATATTATCAAAATCCAAATCAATTTTAGGACCAAATTTAGGATTATCTAATTCTTTAAACTTAGCATATGATTTTAAACGAAATTCAAGCATCCATTCAGGTTCATTTTTCTTCTTGGATAAATCAATTACAAATTGTTCATTTAATTCCCTTTTCATAATCATCACGCTAATTATTATACACCAATAATTATTGTTTGAAAACTAACAAATAAAATGATAATATTATAATAGGTGATAATATGGAAATACTTGAAATAAATAGAAATACCCTAGCTAATTTATATGACCAATTTCCAGATAGTTTTAATGGTTTAGGAATGAGTGATAAATATTTAACATATGAGGGAGAAAAAGTAGATATAAGTGAATTTAATATAAATGATTTACTTAGTGGAGATAGCGCTTTTACTAGTTCATTAAGCGGGTTATCTGCTCAAGATGTATTTAAGATTATAAGATTACATGCTACTTTCTTAAGTTCAAAGAAAAAAGATAGTCCAGAAGAAAAAGTTGAAGAAATAAAAAGAGAAAATCCATTATTACAAAATATAAGTATAGTTAAAAAAGTAGATGGGGTTATTACTAGAGAGTATTTTAATATTGTTGATAGTATGGGAGAAGATCATTTATTTGTTAATGATCGTAATGTAGATATCTTCTCTATTTATGAAGATTTAAAAATTCGTAATAAAGGAATAGTAAGTCCTGATGAATTAATAGATGCAATAAATAGAAGATTATATCGTGTTGATTTAGAACAATCTAGAGAATTAAGAGATTCTAATGAAGTATCAGAAGATTTTTCTAATAAGATGAGTAGTCTTGATAAACCTTATCAAGGGGATAAATCAGTTAGAGTTTATGGTAATGAAGAAAATGATATTGCCGTAGTAAGAGATGATCGAAATGCTGCTGATCATAAAGTTGTAACATTTGATAAGAATGAAAATGGAGATTTAGTTACGGAAAAGCATGGACAGAATGTTACAGAAGATGGTCAAGAAGAACAAATAGATGAACAAACTAAAAAAGATAATAATATAGAAGATGAAGTTACACAAAGATTAATATCTGAAGGAGAATTTTATAGATTACTTAATTCAGATGTTGATTTATCGGAAGAAGAAAAAAAGAGTATTAATCTATTCTATGGATATTTAGGAGACTTAGTAATATATGAAGATTACCTATTACCTGAATTAAGAGATATCTTAAATAGATTTAGAGCTTATGTATATGGTTTACAATATGAACATGATGAAGAAGAAACGATTAATAGTAAACAACAAGAAGCAATTAATAAAGCTAATGAATTTGAATTAAGTAAGAATCAAGAAGAACTTACTAAAGATCCTACTAAAGTAAAAGATGAAGTAATGAAATTAACTTTAAAATATAATAATATGAATCCAGAAAATAAAGGAGTTATATCTACTCTACTAGTTTTATCAGTTATTGTTATTGTATCTATTATTTTAATGATAATAACATTTAGTTTAATTTAAAAAAGTATAGATAATAAAAATTCTATACTTTTTAATTGATTAATTTTAATCTAACAGTAGTTCTAAATTTAATATTACTACTTGTACAAGTAAATAAAGATAAGTCCCAATCTCCTTCATCTAATAAGTCAGGAGTTTGTTCAGATATATTTTCTTTATTAACTACTTCATATCTAAAGATGTGACCATCTAAGTCAGTAAATGATACAAGGTCACCTTTTTTTAATTTTTGAATCTTTTTAAAATGAGATGTTGAGTTATGAGCTATTATAACAGCGTTACGTTTATAAATTGATCCTTTAAGTAAAACAGGTGCTATATTTAAGTTTTTATCTGTATACTCATTTAAAACAGGTAATTCAATATTAATACTAGGTATAGAAATAATACCTATATAATTTTTACCATTTACTTTAGAGATAGGCATTTCTTCAGCCGGATTATTTAAATAGTCATTACTATTAATAGTATCATCTTTAGGAATATCTAAAGTATTCTCTAACTCAGTTAAAGCTTCTTTAGAATATTTACCTGCTAGATAATCAGTAACAACATTATAGATACATATTCCTAAAGCACTAAGAATAAGAAGGAGTCCTAATACTTTTAAGATTATCGATAACTTATTTTTCATTATGATCTTGATCTTCTTTTTTTGTTTCTTCTTTATTCTCTACTACTTCTTCTTTAGGAGTATCTTCTTTTTTACGATTTACCATAATACCAACAGCTATTAAGATTAAACCACCACCGATTAATAGTGGTACTGGCCACCATAATTGTCCAGTATCTGGTAAGATAAAATCGTCTTCTTTATAAGTATTAACAATGATAAAGGTATTACCTTCTTGAGTAATTCTTTGATCATATTTTTTATTAATACTTTCTTCAACACGATAATCAGATGAATTATCTAGATTAGTCCATGTATAAGTCCAGTTATTTTCTTCAGAAAGTTTTACTTTATCAATAACTTTACCATCTTGGTATAATTCAACTTGAACATTACCAGGACGTTTCTTTTCATTACCTTCATCTTCCCAAATTTTAATAACTTTGATAGATGTTTTACCGCCACCTTCTGGTTCATCAGGATTTGTTTCACTAGTATATTTAGGTTCTACTCTAACATCGTAGTTCCATCTGTCTTTACTTTCGTCTTCATCATCTAATTTAGCTTCTGGTAGACGAACAAAGAATGGAGCTGGTTTGTATTTAGTATTTCCTTGGGTATGTTCAGCACCAACGACTAGGTATAGACCTTCTTCTAATTTTTCCATTTTGCATTCACCGTTATCACCAGTTGTACATGAAGCAGTTTCCTTTATTTCTGTTTTTTGTTCCTCTATTGCCTTTAAAAATAGATCAACTAATTTTTGCCATTCTTCTTCAGTAGTTGTTTTTTCAAAATCGGCTTCAATATCATTATAGATTTCTTCTTTAGTTAAATGATTATGTTCATCTATACTAGCAACTTTATAAATTTTAAAATCTGTTCCAGTAATAGCAACATTATCTGTTGTTTTAAAATCAATAGTTAAACTTGCTTTACCTGTTTCAACATCAGGTTTAGGACTATCCTCCTCAACAGCATTAACAATTGTTAAAGTTGAAAATAATGCTAAAAAGAATAGAGTGTATATTCTAATTTTCTTTAACATATTAATCATCTCCATTCTTTCTAGTTTCTTTATTATTATCTCTTAGATGGTTATAATGGTAGTTTCTACTTCTCTTAGTTATTTTACCCTTTTTCTTAGGTGATTGTAAAGCTTTATTTATTTCACTTAACTTAATGCTGATCGTATTTACTAGTGTTTCAGCAGGATTTTTCTTCTTTTCTTCACTAGTTTTATCGACATTTATAGCTTGTTCTGGTTGATTGTTATTTGTTATTTGATTATTACTATTTACTTGATTTTTCTTTTTCTTTCTGCGACGATAATATTTCTTTTTGTTGTTATAGTATGGACTATAATATTTTTTCTTCTTTTTCTTCTTAGCTTGTTCTTCTTTAATAGCTTTAGTTATTTCATCTAACTTAATTGTAACTGTCTTATAAACATCTTCAGTTACTTCGTCGAAGTTCTTAAGTTCTCTATTTTCTTTCTTAGCTTTTAATCTAAACTTGAACATTGTAATTAAGACGAATGAAGAAATTAATACAGTAGCAACAATAGCTAAGATATTAATACCAGTTTCTTTTTCGTATTCTTCAATCTTAGTATTGCTCTTTTCTATTTCTTTTTCTATTTCTTCAGTTACTTCAATACCATGAGCTTTTATAAGTAAACGATGAGTATTAATACCATATGGTGTACAAGTAACTAAAGTTAAATACTCTTTACCGTCTTCAACTTTTAATTTAGAAATATCTTTAGGTTCTACTATTTCACGACCATCTACTTCATAAGCTAATTTAAGATTACCAGTTTGAATATAGATAACATCACCAGCAGATAATTGATCTAAATTAGTAAATAATTTAGCAGTTGGTAAACCACGATGACCAAATAATACTGTATGAGTATTAATACCACCAACTGGTAAAGATGATCCTTCCATATGACCTATACCATTTTGTAATACTTCTTCACTAGTACCATGATATATTGGTAAGACTAACTTAATTTTAGGAATAGATATAATACCTATGATATCAGTATTTTTATAATTTAATATTTCAGGATATTTAGGATCAGGGTAACTATAAAGAAACTGACGATCATTTTCATATATTTGATTATTAAATTTTTTAGCTTCTTCAATTATAGCTGTACTATCTTCATCATTAACTACATTAATATTGTCGATGTAATTAGTAATAGCTTCTGATTGGTTTTTAGAACTAATATAATTACTTGTTGATGGATATAGTAATAAGATAATACCAGTTATAAATAGTAGAGCTATTAAGACATTAGATACTTTCTTTGACATATAACTCCCCCTATTTTTTCTTTTTACTATATATTAAATATACAGCCAATATTATTAAACCAATTCCTAATATATAAAATATTATTGTTCCTATGCCACCTGTTTTAGGTAGTAATGAACCTTTTTTATTGTAGATAGTGATGGAAATTTTACAGTCTTCTATACTTCCTGTACCATTCTTAGAATCAACCATCTTTTCTGATTCATCAGTATCTTCACTATCTTCATCTTTAATTTCTTTAATAGTAAATGTTAAACTCTTTAATTCTTCTTTTTGTTCAGTAGTTTCTGGAAGTTGTTCACTTGCTTCTATATCCTCACCAAATTTTTCAGTTATAGTAATTTCTATATCACCGATACTGTCATATCGTGGTAAGAATTTAGTTTCAGTTAAGTAATATGTACCAGATGATAAACCTTTGATGTTAGTTTTACCTTCGTCTTTAGTTTCAAAAACTGTTGCTTGGTTTTTATCTTCTACCCAACCAGTGATTTTACTACCATCTGATTTAGCATATAATTTTTCTTCAGTTCCATCATCTTTTGTACTTTTTTTATAAATCTTAAATCCTACACCTTTTAGTATTTCTTGTTTATCCTTATCTTTCTTCTCGATTTCTAATTCATAGGTATAAACTTTTGCTTCATCTTCTGTTGTTTTAGTTTTATCATCTTCATGTCCTTTATTTGGATTACTTGAGTATTCAAGTTGAACTTTATTGGTATTGCCATCTTTACCAATGGTAGCATTTTCATTTACCTTAGCTTTGAAGGTAAGAACTATTTTAGAATCTTTAGTTATTTTTTGTCCTTCTTCATTATTTTTATCAAGTGTTTTTAAATCATTAATCGTAAATGTTACAGTTTGTTCTTCTTTTTTTACTTCAATTTTCAAATCATCAATTGGAATTTCTTGATATTCTTCTGTTGAAGATTCTTCATTTGATGTATCTTTGTTATATACTTTAGCATGTACACTTCCCTCAGAATAAGTTAAGCCTTTTGGTAAAGTATCGATAAAACTGTAGTAATATTTGGAATAATCTGCATAGTTATCAGGAAGTGTTCCGGTTAGTTGGAATTCGACTTCACTACCCATTTCGGCACTAACAGCTTTTTTGAATTCGCCATTAGTATCTTCCGCTCGACGAACCAATTTTTCGACTGATGTTGTGCCGGCTTTTACTTTAACTTTTTGATTTTTATTTAACTCTAAAATATACCTTGTAGAAGTATTGTTATTAGCAATTTCTTTTGTATCCTTTATCAGATAAAATCCGCCTTCAAGATTTTCAATTTTATGTTCATTAGAATTTTTATTATAAGTTAATTCAAAGCCTTCTTCTTTTAAATAATCATTAATTATTTCAGCGAATCTAATAGCTTCTTTGGAATCATCACTTATTTTTTCTAAGGCTTTAGCAACACTTCTTGCATCCTTCACTTCAGAAAAATTTGGTTTTAAAATTTCATCTTCTTTTAAAGCGTCTACTAAACTCTTTTTATTTTCTTTTTGTGGATTGGTTGTTGGGGGATTATTAGTATCAACATTCTTACCCCAACCGACATCACTAAGACGGCCTTGTTCAGTATCCACACGGCCTTTGAATATTTGATAAGCTGTAAATTTGTGTGATTCATTTGAGTTTTCAATTGTTATACTAAATTTATTATCAGCTGGTAATGCTTCTTCAGCATGAACTAAAGGAATTATCATATAAAAAATCATAGATGCAATCAATATTAAAGTTGTAAATTTGGTTGCTCTTTTCATATGTTACTTCCTTTCCTTTATTATGTAATACCTTATAGGTAGAATTATCTATTATTATCTATAATAAATTATAAATTATTTCTCTGAAAAACTCAATAAAAACGCCTTTTCTTAAAATCTGTCATTTTTTAGAAAAGCATTATAAAAAGCCCAGAATATGGGCTTTTGTTTATGTTTTATATTTATTTACCTTTACACAAATATTTTTAATTATTTATCTTTTTTTCTTTTACTAATAATTAAATATATAGCAAATAGAATTAAACTAATACCTAAAACATAGAAGATAATTGTTCCAATACCACCAGTTTTAGGAAGTAATGATCCTTTTTTGTTGTAGATTATGATAGATATCTTGCCTTCTTGAATATTTCCATCGGTACTGCTTGATTCGACCATATTATCATCATTTTTAGTAATACCATCTTCTTGTTTTTCTTCAATAGAGAACGTAAGACTTTTTAGTGATTCTTTTTCCTTTACTGTTCCAGGTTCGGGTACTACATCTTTATCATCTCCAAATACTTCGTTAATTGTTATTTCAATATCACCAATACTATCGTATCGTGGTAAAAATTTAGTTTCTTTTAGGTAGTATGTGCCAGATGATAACCCTTTGATGTTAATTTGACCATTGCTATCTGTTATAAATGTTGTAGCATTGGATTTATCATCTGTCCAACCAGTAATTTTATTATCATTAGATGTTGCCCATTTAACTTCCTCACCAATTTTTTTGTATAGTTTAAATCCGACACCAGCTAGTTTCTTTTTTTCCTCTTTATCTTTGTCTTGTTTTTCAATTTCTAATTCATAAGTATAAACCGCTGCTTCGTCTTCAGTAGTTTCTGTCTGTTCCTCTTCATGTCCTTTATTTGGATTGCTTGAATATTTAAGTTTAACTTTATTGATATTACCAGCGCTACCAATAACAGCATTTTGGTTAACTTTTGCTTTAAAAGTAAGAACGATTTTAGAATCTTTAGTTATTTTTGGAGTTTGTCCTTCTTCAAGAACTTTATCATATTTTTTTAAGTCATCAATTGTAAATGTTATAGTTTGACCATTTTCTGTTACAGTTGCCTTTAAATCATCTATTGGAATTTCTTGGTATTCATCTGATGTAGATTCTTCGGTAGTTAATTTTTTTCCGTATACTTTAACATTTACACTACCTTCAACATAATCTAAACCATTTGGTAAAGTATCAATAAAACTATAATAATATTTTGAATAATAGCCGTAATTATCAGGAAGTGTTCCAATTAGTTGGAACTCGACTGTTCCACCCATTTCGGCACTAACAGCTTTTTTAAATTCATCATTAGTATCTGCTCGACGAACATATTTTTCCACAGAAGTTGTACCAGATTTAACTTCAACTTCCTGATCTTGATTTAATTGCAAGATATATCTAGTTGAAGATTCATTATTAGGAATTGTGTCACTATCCATAATAAGGTAATAACCACCATCTAAATTATCAGCTTTATGTGTCTTTGATGCTTCATCATATTTAAGTTCTATTACACCTTCTTCTTTTAAATAATTACTAATAATTTCAGCAAATCTAATTGCTTTTTCAGAATCATCTTGTATTCCATCTAAGGCTTTAGCAACACTTCTAGCATTAGAAACAGACGAAAACTTATCTTTTAAAATTTCGTCCTCTTTAAGAACTTCAATTAAACTTTTTTTATCGCTAGTTTTAGGTTCAGTACTTTGATCTTTAGCATCTATATTTTTACCCCAATCAATATCACTAAGTCGATGTTCTACTTTATCAACACGCCCTTTAAAAATTTGGTAAGCTTTAAATTTATGGGAATTATTGGAATTTTTTATTGCAATACTAAATTTATTATTTTCTTCACCTGAAGGTGCTTCTTCAGCGTGGACTAAAGGAGTTATCATACAGAAAATCATAGATGCAATTAATATTAAGGCTGTAAACTTGGTTGCTCTTTTCATATATATTATCCCCTCTCATTTTGAATTATTTATTTTTTTTGTTCTATATTGACTCTTTTCTATATTAAATTATAAGAGTTTTTAAGCTAAAACTCAACGAACGGACCCTTTTCATCTTATTTTATACAGTTGTTATAGAACACCCTTTTTATGGGCTTTTATATATGACTTTTTAAAATTTATATTTACATTTAAATGTAAAATTATTTAGATTTTGCCGGGGAAAACAAACCATTAGGCTTACTCACAATGTCACTAGTAACGGTTTCTGCTGCCGACTATGACGAATGTACAACACATGCTTATTATGTAGATTATTCTGGAAGCAGACAATATGAATGCTTTGATAAATTACAAGATGCTGTTAATTCAGTTAATGAAAATGAAACAGCTGAAATAATTTTTAGAAAAGATTTTACATTTAGTTTTGCTAATGTAGTAACTATTAATAGAAATGTAACATTAAATTTAAATAAACAATCCGTAGAATTTGATAGCGGTAATGCTTACTGGACAGTTGAGGGTGCTAATGTAACTGTTAAGAATGGTACTATTAATATGGTTGCAAATAGTGTTGCTGCTAGAATTAAAGTTAATGGTGAAGATAATGCTACTACTTTAACTATTGCTAAAGATGTTACAGTTAAAGGTGACAGAACTGATAAATCAGTTGTTGAAGTATTAGATGCTACTGAAAAAACAACAGTTAATGTTAACGGTACATGGACAATTGCTAATGAAATAGTAGAATGTGCAGGTGAAACTAAGAATTTAACAATTAATTTAAATGATGCTACAGTTACATCTGAAAATGCATCAAATCCATTAGTTAAATTAGATAAAGGTAAAACAGTAGTTAACGTTAATGGTGGTTCTTATACATCATCTACTCATGCATTTGTAGTAGAAAATGGTACATTAAATGTTAATGCTGGTGATATTACAGCTATTGATGCAAGTGCTATAGTTGTTGATCCAGCCGGAAGAAATTTAACAAATTCATTAAACATTAAAGGTGGATCTGTAACTTCAAAAGCAGTAAACGGATATGCAGTTGTATTTAACGATGCAGAAGGAAATCATAGCATTTCAGGTGGAAAATTAAAATCTGGAAAAGACTCAGATAAGAAACAATTACCTGCATTAAATATCAAAAATAATGCATTCTTAGCAAATCATAAAAAAATGATAACTGGTGGACAATTCGTCGGATCTATCGTAGGTGACGTTAAAGATGACGAAAGAACAACAAAAGCAGAATATGCCA
>CANPXB010000023.1 GCA_947585595.1 uncultured Bacilli bacterium | reverse complement strand
AAGGAAAAATAGTAATGATATATAGCTTTGGTAGGTAAAGATATTGATGTTTTAAAATAAGAAAATTGTTCATCATTCTTTATATGATCTAATCTAAATATTTCTCTAGTACCATTATTTTCAACGATAAAGGAGACTGATGATATCCAACCTAGTGCCATAGGTATTTTGATTGCTACATCATATTTAGCTCCATCTGCATACTTTTCTGTTTTAATTATATTAAACTTCGTCTTTTCTAAAATATTTTCCATAAGCCCGCCTTTATTATAGTTTTATCTTATTATTAATATATCATAGGAAATGAGAAAACGCTATCATTGAATATTTTTTCTTTTATAGAAAAACTATTTTTAGATAAAAAAGACTAAGTTTCCTTAGTCTTATATCATTTATTATTTTGCTTTTTTAGAGCTTTTCTTTGCTTCTTTTTCTGCTTGTCTTTCTTTGATTGCAGCTTGAGCTGCAGCTAGACGGGCAATTGGAACTCTAAACGGAGAGCAAGATACATAAGTTAAACCAACATTATGACAGAATTCAACTGATGATGGATCTCCACCATGTTCACCACAAATACCAAGTTTGATATTTGGTCTTGTTGCTTTACCTTTTTCAGCTGCCATCTTAACTAATTGACCAACACCTGTTTGATCTAATCTAGCAAATGGATCTTGTTCGTAAATCTTATTTTCATAGTATGAACCTAAGAATTTACCAGCATCATCTCTTGAGAAACCAAATGTCATTTGTGTTAAGTCATTTGTTCCGAATGAGAAGAATTCAGCTTCTTTAGCAATAGCATCAGCAGTTAAAGCAGCACGTGGAATTTCAATCATAGTACCAATATGGTATTCCATGTCTGATTTTCTTTCTTTTTTAACTTGTTCAGCTGTTTCAACTACAATGTCTTTAACGAATTTTAATTCTTTAACTTCACCAACTAATGGAATCATGATTTCAGGAACGATATCGTATCCTTCTTCTTCTTTAACTTCAATAGCAGCTTCCATTAAAGCTCTAGTTTGCATCTTAGCTATTTCTGGATAAGTAACAGCTAGACGACAACCTCTATGACCCATCATTGGGTTAAATTCATGTAATTCAGCACATTTAGCTTTAAGATGTTCAACTGTAACATTCATATCTTTAGCTAATGCTTTGATATCTTCTTCCTCTGTAGGTAAGAATTCATGTAAAGGTGGATCTAAATAACGAACTGTCATTGGTAATCCTTTTAGTTCTTTATACATAGCTTTGAAGTCACCTTTTTGGAATGGTATTAATTCATTTAAGGCTTCTTCACGAGCTTCAACCGTTTCAGATAGAATCATTTTTCTAATTTTTGGAATTCTTTCTGGATCGAAGAACATGTGTTCTGTACGACATAAGCCAATTCCTTCAGCTCCTAATTCAACAGCTTTCTTAGTATCTGTTGGATTATCAGCATTTGTTCTTACGCCTAGTCTTCTATATTTATCAGCCCATTCCATAACACGGCCGAATTCTCCAGCGATAGTTGCGTCAACGGTTTTAATTTCACCATCATAGATGTTACCAGTTGAACCATCGATAGAAATTGCATCACCTTCATGGAATGTTTTACCAGCTAGAGTAAATTCTTTTTTAGCTTCGTTCATTTGAATATCGCCACAACCTGATACGCAGCAAGTACCCATACCACGAGCAACAACAGCAGCATGTGATGTCATACCTCCACGAACAGTTAAGATACCTTGACTAGCTTTCATACCAGTGATATCTTCTGGTGATGTTTCAAGTCTTACTAAAACAACTTTTTTACCTTTTTTATGCCAATTTTCTGCATCTTCAGCACTAAATACTATTTGACCACAAGCAGCACCTGGAGATGCTCCTAAACCTTTACCAATTGGTTTAGCTTCTTTTAGAGCTTTTTGATCAAATTGTGGATGTAATAAAGTATCTAAGTTTCTTGGATCAATCATTAAGACTGCTTCTTCTTCAGTACGCATACCTTCATCAACTAGATCACAAGCGATTTTTAAAGCTGCTTGAGCAGTACGTTTACCATTTCTAGTTTGTAACATATAAAGTTTACCATGTTCAACAGTAAATTCCATATCTTGCATGTCTTTATAATGATCTTCTAGAGTCTTACATACTTTTTTAAATTGTTCGAATGCTTCAGGGAATTTTTCTTCCATTTCAGCTATTTTCATTGGAGTTCTAACACCTGCAACAACGTCTTCACCTTGAGCATTAGTTAAGAATTCACCAAATAAACCTTTTTCACCAGTAGCTGGGTCTCTTGTGAAGGCAACACCTGTACCGCAATCATCACCCATATTACCAAAGGCCATTGATTGAACGTTTACAGCAGTACCCCAAGAATAAGGAATATCATTATCTCTACGATAAACGTTAGCTCTTGGATTATCCCATGAACGGAAGACTGCTTTAATAGCACCCATTAATTGTTCTTTAGGATCATCTGGGAAGTCTTTACCAATTTTTTCTTTATATTCAGCTTTGAATTCACGAGCTAATTCTTTTAAATCATCAGCGTTAAGTTCAACGTCTTGTTTAACGCCTTTTTTATTTTTCATTTCATCAATTAATTCTTCAAAGTATTTCTTACCGACTTCCATTACAACATCAGAATACATTTGAATGAATCTTCTATAGCAGTCCCATGCCCATCTTGGATTCTTACTTTTTTCTGCAAGAACTTCGACAACTTCTTCATTTAAACCTAAATTTAAAATTGTATCCATCATACCTGGCATTGATGCTCTAGCACCTGATCTAACTGATACTAATAATGGATTTTCTTTGTCGCCAAATTTTTTACCAGTTATTTTTTCCATCTTACCGATGTATTCATTGATTTGACCTTGAATTTCTTTATTTATTTCACGGCCATCTTCATAATATTGAGTACAAGCTTCAGTTGTAATTGTAAAACCTTGAGGAACTGGTAGCCCAATATTTGTCATCTCAGCTAGGTTGGCACCTTTACCACCAAGAAGTTCGCGCATATTTGCATTTCCTTCTTTAAACAAATATACATATTTTGTCATAAATATCCTCCCTTTTTGCATATTTCTATGCCGCATCAATATTATACCAAAACAATATAAAAACAAGAGATTAAAACTCTTGTTTTGACATAACTTTACGAATACTTTCTTATTTATCGTTATAACTTTACATTATAAATGTCTATCTTAACTACGAGCACCCATTAAATTACTTGAGGAGTAATTTTTTAATCCGCGATAGAAAGCGATAAAAGCTAAAATAATAATCAAGATAGTAAAAGCTATTAAAATAATAAATTTATCAATACTAAATCTCATTAATAAGTGAACAGGAATCCACGAAGCAAAGGCACTTGGTATTAAAGTAAAGAAAATAATTTTAACAGCTCTTTTAAAGATAACATCAGGATATAAGCTGCCGTTTAAGAAGACATCTTTTAAAGCATCAGTTACATAGCTAAATCTAAAAATATAGAAATTAATAGAATTTAAGATAGTAACAAAGCTAGTATAAATTAATGCACCAAAGATGATTAAGATGGTATATAACAAGATATTTTTAAGACTGAAGTTAAAAATTAATAAAGCAATATAACCATATAATAAATCACCAAAGGCGGATGGTTCTAAGCTAGATGTTGCTACATAACATAAGACATTTTTAGGCATTGTAAGATAAGCATCTAATTTACCTTCTTCAATATAATCTGGTAAATTATGAATACCATTAAATAAGATATGGGCTAAACCAAATGAACCACTTGAAACAGCCCAGAATAACATGACATCATTTAAGGTATATGAACCAACTGATTCTTTAATAGCGAATATTGTTAACCATTGGATAATAAAGGATGCATTATTAAAGATCATCATGATAATAGATGTCATAAAAGCAACATTATTTTCCATACAACGCATTAAGTTATATTTAATTGATAAGAACATAATCTTTAAGTTATTTTTAACCGCCGTTAACATTTAATTTCTTCACTCCTTTCTTATAAACAATACTCATTAAAATACTAATGATAACAATAATAATTATTTGACTTATTAAGACTTCTTTAAATAAAGCAATACTTGGTGATATTACTAATTTAGCTGGACCATAACTAACACCATAGATTGGACTATATCTAACTATAGTTCTAACTATTTTAGGAAACATTTCCATTGGGAAGAAAACACCAAAGATTAAGATAATTTTGCTGTAAACATTCTGAAAGGGAGTGGAATCTTCAACCCAGAATGATGATAAGCTAATTAAGATTCTAACCATACCAGTTATTAGGACTGCTAAAAAGAAAATTGGAATAGCTAGTAATAAGGTCTTAAGACTAAAATTATCTAAAGGACCAGCAAAGATTAAACCTAAAATAGTAGCAACACCTAAGAAGATAACAAATCTTATACAGGTATCAGCAATAAATTTAAAGATAATAAAGATTGGATAACTATATGGTTTAGTTACTTGGTAAGCAATATTACCACTTTTAATAGTATTTTTTACTTCATTAGTTGATACTTTACTACCACTACCAAAAGTAATAATTTCAGCTAATAATAAGTACCAAATCATTTCTTTAAGAGTATAACCACTTATTAAATTATCTCCCCCACTATAAATATAATTCCATAAACTAATTAAAATTAACATGGTAATTGTAAAACCACCAATACGAAATAAGATACTTGTGGCATATTGTAAGGAATCATTGAATGTTGTTTTAGCAACTGTTAAATATTTTCTCATTATTTAGTTCCTTTATAAATATTACTAATTATAGTTTCTAGAGGGGTATTGGAAATATTGATATCAATTATTTTATCAGGATCTAATAATTTAATAGCATCACTAATACTCTTTTTAGTTAAATCTACTTCTAATTTTAAGTTATAATCTTTATCTTTTAATATTGTTATACCATCAACATCGCTTAAGTTTATTTTAGTATTCATTTTAGCTTCAACAATCTTTTTATTTAAGTAATGATATTTTAAGTTTTCCATTGAGTCATCTAAGACGATATGGCCATCATTAACAATAATGACTCTTTTACATAATTTTTCAATATCACCAACATCATGACTAGTTAAGAAGATAGTTGTTTTCTTTTCTTTATTTAATCTTTTGATGAAGACTCTTATTTTTTCTTTCACTACAGGATCTAGTCCGATAGTTGGTTCATCTAAGAATAAAATATCTGGTTCATGAATTAAAGATGCAACTATTTCACAGATCATTCTTTGTCCTAATGATAAACCTCGAACTGGGGTATTAATAAATTCATCTAATTCGAATATTAAACGATATTCATCAATACGACGTTCGATAACATTTTCAGGAATATCATAGATAGCACCAAAGAACTTAAAGTTATCATATGGCGTTAAATGAATCCATAATTGTTCTTTTTGACCAAATACTGTACCAATTTTATAAGAAAGTTTTTTTCTTTCTTTATGGGGATTGATACCCATTACACTAACTTCACCATTAGTAGGATATAAAATACCAGTTAACATTTTAATTGTTGTAGATTTACCAGCTCCATTTGGACCAATAAAAGCTAGTATTTCACCTTTTTCAACGGTAAAGCTTATTTTATTAACGGCTTTCTTTTCTTTGTATTTAGGTTTAATAATAGCTTTTAAACTACCTTTAAGACCTTTATCTTTAATTTTAGTTTTAAATGTTTTAGATAAGTTTTTTACTTCGATTGCATTCATTTTCTCCCTCCTTTTGAACAATGAATGGTTCATATATATCTTGATAATTTTTAATTGCTTCATTGACATTAATACTGTATCTTTGATCTATTTTTTTATCTTCTTCATCATACCATTCGTTAATTAATACGCCACCAAAAGCTTGCATAGTCTTAGATGATCCTAAATTATTTTTGTTACAATCTAATAAGACAGTTTCAATACCTAATTCTTGACATCTTTTTAAAGCTAGATATAGATTTATCTTATTATATCCTTTTTGTCTTTCACTTGGTCTTATACCATAACCGATATGACCACCTCGTTTTTGTAAACGTTCATTTAGAACTAATCTTATATTTATCATACCAACAATACGATTATCACTTTCACGAACTAGAAAATAAGTTTCAGCAGGGACATGTTCTTCATTTGGTACTTGATGACGATCAGTTTCTAGCTTTTCTAGCCATCCTTCATAATCATCAAGATAACGTTTAAGTCCACCGACACCATTGATAGCAGAACCAACTTCATAATGCTCATTTATATATGCTATAGCATCTTCTTTATATGACATATCTGGTTTTACATGCATTAATCTTTCCATAAACTCCCTCCTATTCTATTACATTATATAATTTAAAATTATTAATATCAAATGCCCCATCTTTAATGACATAGACATATAATTTATTTAAATTTATTTTATTTGGTTTATCAAAACAATTTATAACTAATTGATTAAATTTGTTATTGGGAAAATTAATTAGATTATATCTTTGACGATATTTTTTATCTTTAAAGAATTTTTCGATTTTTAGTTCTGGTAATAAATGATAACCATGATGGTATAAATAAGCTTCAATTAAGTATTTAAGACATAGGTAGTATTGCATTTGATGATGATATGGTGCTGCTTTATATTCATCATATGCGCACCAACAAGCATAGTATTTCATTATGTCTTTATCTTTTTTTATTTCATTATAATACTTGGCTTTTTCTTGTAAATCAGGCATTATGTTATTTTTGTCTAGAATAATACGACAATTTAGTAACATATTGGCCATTGCACAACGATGTTTCTTTTGATCATTTTGTAAATATTCAATTACTTTGTGATAGGGATTTATAAAGTATTCTATTAAATAACCATCAATCAGTTTATTACCACGTTCTTGGTATTTCGCTTGATCATTTAAAATAATATAAACATCTATATCACTATATTTATTGTTATTTAAAACAGCGTAACTACCGACAAGCAAGATAGCTTCTACTTCTTTATCATTTTGATATTTAGCGATAAATTTATTAAGTGCTTTTTCCCACATACCAATCCCTCCTTTCGTTTTTATAGTTTACGACTAAGTGATTTAGTTAAATTTGATTCATAATACTTTTTTAAGTAGCGAAGATATTCTTCATAATATTTCTTTAAATGCTTATAAAGCGATCGTTTATAAGATTTTAATTCTTCTAATGAATATTTTTCCATTTTAATCATCCTTTCTATTTTAAATTAAACAAAAAGAGTCACTTGTTTTAAGTGACTCCGATTTCTCGTGTAGGAAAACAATCCCTATGTAGCTATTAATTATACATACTCACACAGAGGTCTTAAGGATAAGTGAATTTTATCTAAACCAAGATAGACTTCGCCCAATGAACCTAAGACCATAAATTGTATTTTTTTTATTAGCATGACTAGCCAAGTATATAATGATTTCATAAAATCACCTTCCTTTCAGTTTATTCGTAGTATAAAAGATATAAAAAAGCCACGAATAAATAATTCGTGACTCCGATTTCTCGTGTAAGCTCTTCACTCAGCACAGCTCGCTATATGTTTATGTGCTCTCACTTGTCTAAAAATTATCACATTTATTTTTCTTTGTCAACTTTTTCATGTTGACGGGGAAAACTTTGAAGATATACTGTACGTAAACGATCATTAGTTATATGGGTATAGATTTGGGTAGTTGATAATGATGAATGACCAAGTAGTTCTTGAACACTTTTTAAATCAGCTCCATTATTTAACATATCAGTAGCAAAGGTATGACGTAGGACATGGGGTGATATATGATGCTTTAAGGCACATTCTTTAACAATTTCATCAATAATATATTCAACACCACGACTAGTAAGTTCTTCACCATTATGATTTATTAGTAGATATGGTGATTTTTTATTATTTAGTAGTTCGACTCTTGAAGATGATAAATATTCTTTTAAGTAGTATAAGGCATAGTCACCAAATAAGACGATTCTTTCTTTACCACCTTTACCATATACTTTTATTTCATGATTATTTAAATCGATATCATTGACTTTTAATGAGGTTATTTCGGATACACGTAAACCTGTAGCATATAATAATTCAATAATTAAACGATTACGAAGTCCTAGTGGTGTACTAGTATCAATTACGGAAAATATTTTATCTAGTTCATCACTTTGTAAAAAATTAGGTAATTTTTTATCTTTTTTAGGATTTTTAATTAATTTAAATTCATTTTTAGATGTAATTTTATTAATTACTAAATAAGTATAGAAATGTCTTAAAGTACTTAAGATACGTGAGATGGTACTTTTAGAGTATTTAAGCTCATCTAAGTATTTTAAATAACTTCTTATTTCATCTTTCGTTATGGTTTTATAATTTATTTTTTTAGCAATAATAAAACTATAATAATTATCTAAATCTTTAGTATAACTAGTGATGGTTGTATCAGGGTATCTTTTTTCATTAGTTAGATACTTAATAAATCTATTAATATTTTTAGATAGTTCATTTTCCATGTTACCACCTTAATTATTATACCATAAAAAAAGATCTAAAGTTTTTTCTTTGTTTTAGAATCTTTTTTACCTAGTTTAGCTTGAGCTAATTTATATAATCTTTCAACCTCAGCAACTGGCATATCATAACATTCTTGTAAGGTTGGTGTTTTACCATCTACCATTAAACCAGAATCAACGATAGTAGCAATTTTAATATAGTAGGCGTTAGGATCTACTTCACGATGATCATGAGAGTTTTCACGAGCAACACCTAAACTATGTAGTTCTTCATCTGAATATAAACCAGAGCCTGGATACATCATTTCTATTTCTTCAGGAGTTAAAAATTCAATATCTTCTGGTTCAGATAAAGCACTTAAAACTATGTTTTTTTCAAGAGCATGATTTTCTTTAATAGCTTCACGAGCTTTTTTAGCTACTTCTGGTGCAATAGTAGCTTTAACAATTTTTTTACTTTTTTTACGAATCTTAAAACGTTTTCTAATATCGACTAAGTCATTATATGTCATATTGCGAAGTTCTTCTAAAGTATATCTTTCTTGAACTTCAGGATGTTCTTCTAAATGTTTAATAATCTCTTTAGGATATCTATCTAGACAATCATTAATTCTTTGGGTCATATTAAAAAGTTTATAATCGTTTTGGGCAATTTCATAGATAGTCTTTTTGGGATATGAAGTATATTTAAGTAAAAAGTTAATAAAATATGATCTTTCTTGTTCAGTTAATTCCATAGTATCACTTCCTATATTAAATATAAATTATTTTATGAAATATTGCAAATTTATCTAATTAAAAAAGACCATTGATGGTCTTAACTATATTCTTTTCTTAATTCAGGAATAATTACTCTTTTAGATAGTTTGATTAAGATACTACGACGATTTTCATATTTAACATTTTTAAATCTTTGTAAGGCTTTAATTGTTTCTTCAGGGTTTGCACTAATAAATAAATTTAAGTTTTTAATTAGGTATTTAAATTCATCTACTTTACTATCAGTAGTTTTACCAGTACATAAATTAGTTATTTTATTTAAGATACTTTTATTATCTTTATTAGCAATAATATAACTAATGATAGTATTTTCATCTAAGATATCATTATCACTTTTAAAGATACATCCTTCTTTTAGTTCATTAAATTTATCTTTAGTAGGATAGATAATAGCAAAGTCAACGAAACGTTCATCTAAGTTAATCATATTTAGTTTAATGACTTCTAGAAGTAATTCTTCTTTGGTTAATCTTTTAGTAAAAGAATCTATTCCTTCTAAAGTATTTAAATTCTCATTATGATAAAGGCTAGTTAAATGCCACTCTAAAGGAAGATAATCATTATTACCTCTTTTAATAGCAAGTAGATATTGTTTTGGTTCATTATTTGACATTTTAACCACCTCTTTAAGAGAGCGATTATATCACAAGTACTTTTGGGAAGTCAACTCTTTAAAAGAAATATTTTTTGATTATTTTAAAGAAGTCTTGGCCTTTTTCATTAATGATTTTTTCTAGACCTTCACCAATATGATTACCAAACTTAGATATAGTATTACTGGTATCGACATAATTATTTTCAGTATAATTTTTAAGATCAATGTAATTACCATCTTTAACATCTTGTTCGAATTCTTTTATCTTTTCTTCAGTAAGAATTGTTTTTTGAGTTAATTCATTTTGATAATTACCACTTTCTACTTGATAGTAATTAATTAAAAAGAAAATAAAAAGGAGAATTAAAATGGTTTTAAAGACTTGCCAAGCTTTTTTACTATTTTTCATTAAGCACCTTCTACATATTTTAAAATAACTTTAGCTAAGATTTTTAAGGTATTATTAAGTTCTTCTATTTCATTATATTGCCCACCTACTTCAATTAGAACTGAATTAGGTGATAAATCTTGATTATAGATACCATTTACCCCTTCCCCACTTTTTTTACTGATACCACGTGATATACCGGGTAATTCACTTTCTAGTATTTCATTTAACTTATTAGCTAAACTAAGATTACTTTCATAATTAGGATGTTCTAAACCAACAACAAATAAGATTTTGGCATAGTTAGTATTGTCTTTAGTATAGGTGGTAGCTTTTTTAGTTGAGGAATCACGATGTAAATCAATAATTAATTTAAGGGAGGGATTAGATTTTATTTTATCTTCAATTAAGATTTTAGAAGCTTCATAACTATAACGATATGTCCATTTATGCTCTTTTAAAATATCTGTAACACTACCTTCTTCAACATATGTGTTAATATCATAATCAGTTAGATAATCTTTTAAGATATAATTCATGGTTAAAACTGTTGGTTTAATATTATAGATTTCTAAATATTTATCACTATATTCTTCGGTTTCATGAGTACTATAGATATAGACTTCTAAAGGTTTGTTTTCATTTACTTCATTTTGGACATCAATAACTGGTGATTCATTATTTAGTATTTTAAAATTATTTTTTAAGATATATGAGGGGTTTTGATAATTATTTAATAATTTATTAGATGATTTACTATTTTTCGTATTTTCAATAATATGATTTATTATTTCTTCATTACTTAATTTACTTAAATAAGATTTATATATTAATTCATAAGAGATATTAAATGATAAGTAAAGGAGAATTAGATAGAATAAATAACGAAATATCTTAGTTTTATGTCTTTTTTTCGACTTAAATTTTTTTTGCATAGCTTAGATCACCTTTTTAAGAAGTATAATGTATATAAAACTAAAAAAAGTGCGTTTTTTGTTACTTTACCTTGCAATTAATCTTAATCTTTAGTATAATTCTATTTGTATTTAAAGGAAGGAGCGACGAAGAATGGCTAATATTAAGAGTTCTAAAAAAGCAATTAAAGTTATAGCTAAGAAAACTTTAGCAGATCACGATTATAAAGCTAGAGTAAAAAATTCTATTAAAGAATGTGAAAATGCAATTGCTGCTAAAGAAGTAGACGCTGCTACTGAAGCTTTAAAGAAAGTACAAAAGAACATTGATAAAGCTGTTAGCAAAGGTGTTATGAAAAAGAACACTGCTGATAGAGAAAAATCAAGATTAAATAAAAAAGTAAAAGATATGAAGTAATTAATACTTCATTTTTTTTGTGTATAGTTAAATAAAAAGATAAAGATATAATTATTTCTTATGATATAATTGTATTGGTGATACGATGACAAAGATTAAGAATATCGTTTTTTTATTAGTATGTGTAATAGTAATTGTCGTAATAGGAATGAATTATCAAGAGATTATTGATAAATTTGAACGTTTCTTTACTAATGAAAGAGTTCCTGTTGTAATGGAAAGTAATGGATATGATAGAAAGTATAATTATTTACTCATTAATCAAGTTGATGATTATATACCAGAAAATTATGATGATTTAGTTAATATTTACTATAGTATTTTAAATCAAGGATGGGATAAATTTACTTTTTATTGTTCACCTGATTATGATTCATGTTTAGATGATGTGGCTACCTTAAGTAATAATAATGATTTATTAAGTAGTATTAATGATTTTATTAGTCCTTATAATAGTTATTCAACAATTAAAACAGCTTATGATGAGACGGGTGAAATTACTGTTAAAGTTCAGCATGTCTATAATAGTAATGAGATAACACAAATAGATAGTGATATTGATAAAATAATAGCTGAACAAACTAATGAACAAATGAGTGATAGAGATAAAATACAAGCTTTACATGATTATATAATTAATAATACGAAGTATGATAGTAAGAAAGCTAATGAAGAAGATTCACCATATGATTCAGCAAGAATACAAGGTGTTTTATATGATCATTATGCGATATGTAGTGGTTATACAGATATTATGGCAATAATGTTAGATAAAATGGGAATACCTAATTTTAAAGTATCATCTTCTAACCATGTATGGAATGCAGTTTATTTAGATGGTAAATGGTATCATTTAGATCTAACTTGGGATGACCCAGTAACAACGACAGGTAAAGACTTATTAGAACATAATTACTTTTTAATTAGTACTGAAGAGTTACATAAACAGGATAAAGAAAATAATACTTCAAGTGATGATGAAAATAATCATAATTTTAATCAAAATATTTATTTAGAATTTAAAACAAATTAAAAGAGCATTATTGCTCTTTTTGTCTTTCTTCAATATAATTTATAACTTCATTAATTGTTTTACTAAAGTCTTCGTAATTAACATTAAACCAATGAAGATTTAGTTGATTATTAAAGAAGGTATATTGTCTTTTAGCATAGTTACGAGAGTTTTTCTTGATAAGATCAATACTATTATTGAAGGTATCTTGATCATCAAAGAAATCGATTAATTCTTTATAACCAATAGCTGTATTTAAGGCACGACTATCAGGATATTTTTTATGTAAATTTTTAACTTCATCAACTAATCCATCTAAGATCATCTTATCGACACGTTTATCAATTATATGGTATAAGTTTTCAGTATCAGTAGTTAAACCGATAAAGATAGCATCATCGTAAAGAAGTTCTGGTTTACTATTGGTAATTAATGTTTCTTTACGTTTTTTATTTAAATATCTAACTAAACGACGACGATTGTTTTTATCAATAATTAAGTCTTTATCGTATGCGATTAGTTCATTATATATTTCTTCATTGGATAATTCATGAAATTCTTCATCTTTAGTTTCTTCTTTAGATAGATGATAGTCATATAAAGCACCTTTAATATATAAACCTGTTCCACCAACAATAATTGGTATTTTATTTTTAGCTTTTACTTCAGCAATTTTAAGACGACAATCAGTTTGATAAGAGAAGATATTATAATCTTCGGTTGGCTCTTTAATATCTAGTAAATGATGAGGTATCCCTTCTCTTTCTGCTTTAGTGGCTTTAGCGGTACCTATATCTAATTCTTTATATACTTGCATTGAATCAGCATTTATTACTTCACCATTATATATTTTAGCTAGTTCAATACTTAGTTTGGTTTTACCAACTCCAGTTGGTCCAGTTATAACGATAATCATAGTAATCACCTTTTTTCTTACTTATTATAACATGAAGTAAATAATTCTAAAATAATAAGTTATTATATGATAAAATTATACTATGAGGTGTTTTATGAAGAAGAATAATAACTTAAAAAATGCTTTTAAATATGCTAAGAAGCAAAAGAAAGCTTTTATTTTATACTTTGTAGCTAATATAGCTTTAGCAATAATCGGCGCAATAGCTCCTTTGCTTTCAGCTAAAGAGTTATTAGTCTTAACTAATGGCTTTTTAAAAGATTTATTATTTATCAGTATTTTAGTTTTATGTGTTGAATTATCAAGAAATATTTGTCATGCTTTAGCAAGAAAATACTCACAAATATTTGCCCGTGAAGTTTTAAAAGATATACAAATAGATATGGCCAATGAAGTTTTAAAGATTGAAACAGCTGATTTAGATAAGAAATCTAGTGGGGTTTTTATAGATCGTTTAGTAAAAGATACTTCAAGAATATCAGATATCTTTTTACAACTTAATATGTCGATTACTGATGTAATTACTAATATTGGTATTTTAGTAGCAATCTTTGTCATTAATAAATATATCTTTTTATATTACTTAGTAGGTATTGTTTTAATATTTATATTAGAAAAGATGAGAGTTAAAAAATATAACTTAATGGATAAAGAATATCGTCGTCATGCTGAAAAGACGACTGGTTTAGCTTCGGAATTAATTAGAGGAATTAGAGATATTAAAGTTTTAAATGCTAGTGAGTCTTTTATGAATACTGCAAGTGAAAAGATTACCGATTTAAATTTTGAAAGATATAAAATGAGTGAAGTTATGCGTAAGTATTCCTTACTTACAGGAAGTGTACGAGATACTTTAGATTTCATTTTGATATTAATATCTATTTTTATGATTAGTCATGGAATGATTACAATACCTAGTGTAGTTATAATATATATGTATCGTACAAGAGTGTTTAATTTACTTACTTTAGCTAGTCAGATGATGGAATGGTATAAAGATTTTAATTTATCAGCATCAAGAGTATTTGAAATAATTGATAGTGATGTTTTTAAAAAGGAAAAATTTGGTACGAAACATATTGATAATATTAAAGGTGATTTTGAATTTAAGAATGTTTCATTTAGTTATGATGGTGAAAAACAAGTCTTAGATCATCTTAGTTTTAAGATTAAACATAATGAAACAGTATCTTTTGTTGGAAAATCTGGGGCTGGTAAGACAACAATTTTTAATCTACTAGCTAAAATGTACGATATAGATGATGGTGAAATACTAATAGATGGTATTAATATTAAAGAACTAGATAAAGATTCAATCAGGGGAAATATTAGTATTATTACTCAAAATCCTTATATATTTAATATGACAATTAAAGATAATTTAAAGATTGTTAAAGAAGGTTTAACGGATGAAGAAATAGTTAGTGCTTGTAAAACGGCGATGTTAGATGAATTTATTCTAAGTTTACCAGATAAATATGATACTTTAGTTGGTGAAGGTGGTTTAAGTTTATCAGGTGGCCAAAGGCAAAGACTTGCTATTGCTAGAGCTTTGGTACAAAAAACAAAGATTATCTTATTTGATGAAGCTACTTCAGCTTTAGATAATGAAACGCAAAAAGGTATTCAAGATGCAATTAATAATATGAAAGATGATTATACTATTTTAATTATTGCTCATCGTCTTTCAACAGTAATTAATAGTGATAAAATAATGATTGTATCGGATGGTAAAATTACCGCAACAGGAACTCATGAAGAATTACTTAAAAAGAATAAAGAATATAAAAGATTATATGATATGGAACTTAAAAAGAATCAAAATTAATTGATTCTTTTTTTAGTTCATAGCTCTTTTAAACATTTTTTCTAAATCATAAACACTAAATTTAATGATTGTTGGTCTACCATGCGGACAGTTATAAGGATTATCAGTATTAACTAGTTCATTTAAGATTTCTTCTTGAGCTTCTGTACTGATTCTAGTATTAGCTTTAATAGACATTTTACATGCTAAAGTAATAGCGATATGTTCGTTAAATTTTACTGGATCAAAACGAGAACCAATATTAATGATCGTATCAAATATTTTATGAATTGATTCTTCTTCATACCCTTCTTTTAACCAAGTTGGGTGTTCTTTAATGGTATAAGTATTAAGACCAAATTCTTCAACAACAAAACCCATATTAGTTAGAATATCTAAATGTTCTTTAATACTTAAATAGTCACTAGCACTTAATTCAATATTAATTGGAAATAAAGGGGCAACAGTCGTTATTTCTTTTTCTTTTAAAGCTTTTAAGTATTTATCATAATTTATACGTTCTTGAGCAGCATGTTGATCAATTAAATAAATCCCCTCTTCATTTTGGGCAATTATATATGTACCTAAAGCTAAACCTACTGGGTATAATACTAATTTTTTAAATTCATTATTAATAATTAAATCTTTTGGTTCATTATAAGGAATAGTTTCTTCACTGACACTAAAATCTAATTCTGTTTGATAGTTAGTTTCTTTAGTTTCGTTTTCTTCTACTTTATCATTTACAATCTCATTTTTAAGCATGGCATTAGGTAATGATACTTCACTACTATTTTCTTTTAGAGCATTTGGAATTAATAATTCTTGATATAATTTATTTTTAATAGTATCAACTATCATTTTATATAATTCATCCATTTTACTTAATTTAATATCTTGTTTAGTTGGATGAATATTAACATCAATTAAAGTTGGATCTGTGGTGAATTTAAGAACAACAATTGGGTATTTAATATCAGGTTTATATGTATAATAAGCATCATTAATAGCTCGATTTAAATCATTATTTCTTACAACACGGCCATTAACTATGGTCGTCATATGATTACGATTAGATTTTAAAATTTCAGGTTTACAAATATATCCTTCCATATCATAATCATCAATACTAGCTTTAACTTCTAACATTTTACTAGAGACATTTAAACCATATATTTCATGAATAGTTTTAAGTAAATTATTTGAACCACTTGTTTTAGTAAGGGTTTTACCATTATTAGTTAGTTCAAATTTTATTTCAGGATATGATAAAGCTAACTTTTCAATATAGGATACGGTATTAGCTAATTCATATTGTTCACTTTTTAAATATTTTAAACGAGCTGGTGTATTATAAAATAAATTAGATACAGAAATAATTGTTCCTTTTCGGGCATCAGCTGGTTCGTCAATTTCTAAGTGGCCACCTTTAAGATGAAGATGAGTACCTACTTTAGTAGCACAAGTAATTAAATCAAATTCAGAGATAGAAGCAATTGAAGGAATAGCTTCACCACGGAAACCTAAGGTATTAATAAAGAATAAGTCATCTTCTTTAGTAAGTTTACTTGTGGCATGTCTTTCTAAACTTAATAGAGCATCATCATGTTCCATACCTACGCCATCATCAGTTACTTTAATTTCTTTTAAACCACCATCTAATAAGTCAATTTTAATAGTAGTAGAAGAAGCATCAATACTATTTTCAACTAATTCTTTAACAACTGAGGCACATTTTTCAACTACTTCACCGGCAGCAATTTTATTAGCTAAGTTTTCACTCATTATTTTAATTTTAGACATTTTAACACCTCCTAGAAGATTGAATTTCTTATTTCATATAAATTATCATTATTAGTATAAATCGTTAAATGACAAGCTTTTTTGATATTAATAAAACCTAATGATTTAATTATTAAATCTGAGTTATCAGGAATATCTAATTCTAGTTTATTTAGATTAGTTAAAGATTCATTATTTTTAAAGATTCGATTAATATTTAATTCATTACTAATATAGAAAGTAAAACTATTTATACTATTAGCATCAATTCTTATTTTATCTTCAATGGTAAATGAAGTAATATCTTTAGTTTGATAAGTAAGAGGTTTTAAATACTTTTTAGGATTAACTCTTTCAATTAAGTCATATTCATTGCTTTCATAAATTACATTATTTAAATTAAAACCTGGGGAATCAATTAAAGTTAAATGATCATTTATTTTTAACTCAATAAAGTCAATGGTCGTATTAGGAATAGAACTAGTTGTTATTTTACTTATATCTTCATTATATAAAGAATTTATTTTATTAATTAAGTTTGATTTACCACTATTAGCATAACCTAAGATATAACATTCTTTAATATGTTGTTCTTCTAAATTATTTATTAAGACTTTGGTATTTAAATTTCTTTTAGTGCTTTGATAATAAATATTTTCTTTTATTTGGTATGTGTTTTTAAGATAGGTAGTTAATTTATCTTTATTAAGTGATTTAGGAATAATATCTAGTTTACTAATTATTAAGGCTTTAGGACATTTTATAGTTTTATAAGTATTTAAAGTTTCGTTATTGATATTTAAAAAGTCAATCATGAAATAAACGTATTTGGCTTTTTTATTAACTTCGTTAATTAAATACTCATTAATATTATCTAGTTTAGTGATAAATTTTTCATTATAATTATTAATTTTAAAACATCTTTCACAATATTTAGTTTCATTTATATTAGTTTTAGGCGTATAACCTAGTTTATCTTTATTAGTATTTTGTAAGATACTTCCACATCCTAAACATTTATTCATAGTATTCACCTCTTTTGATAATATTAGTTTTTTTAAATAAGTTATTTTCTCTAATACGACTTATCTTAGTTAAAAAGTAATCGTGTTTAGTTAGACGATCAACTAAGATACTTAGGATACCTATTTTATTAGCTCCTTTAATATCTGTATATATTTCATCACCAATCATTGCTATTTCTTGAATCTTTAAATTATTTTCATTGATTAAGCGTTTAAATGTTATTTTTAAGGGTTTTAAGGATAAATAATAGTATTTAGTATTAAGATAGTTAGCAAAGGTATTAACTCTTTTTTTAAAGGCATTAGACATGATATATGTTGTAAAACCATCTTTTTGTAACTTTTTAAATAAAGTAATCATTTCTTTAGAAGGTTTATTTGTTTTACAATCAGCAATAGTATTATCTAAATCAAAGATTAAGTATTTAATCTTTTTCTTTTTAAGTAAATTATAATTAATATGATAAATGTCTTTGTAATACATTTGGGGTTTATATAAATTAATCATAAGCAATACCTCGTATATATTATATCTTAATTTTAAATTGAAAAAAACTACTTTCGTAGTTTTATTTATTCTTTGTTTTTACTTACAAAATTATAAGCATCTTTACACATTTCATCTAGTTCTAGTTCAGCACGCCAATTTAGTAGTTTGGCAGCTTTTTCGGTTGAAGCATAGCAAGCATCAATATCACCTGGACGTCTTTCTACTATTTTATATGGGACATTAATGTTATTGACTTTTTGGAAAGTATTAACAATCTCTAAAACACTATAACCTTTACCAGTACCTAAATTATAAGTATCGATTCCTTTTTCTTGCATAACTTTTTCAATTGCTTTAATATGACCTTTAGCTAAATCAACAACATGGATATAATCTCTAACACCTGTACCATCCTTGGTATCATAATCATTACCAAAGACATTTAATTCTTTTAGTTCACCAGTTGCTACTTTAACAATATATGGCATTAAGTTATTAGGAATACCATTAGGATTTTCACCAATTAAACCACTTTTATGAGCACCAATTGGATTAAAATAACGAAGAATAGCAATACTCCATTCATTATCTGAAGCATATAAATCATTTAAAATCATTTCAATCATTAATTTAGTTGAACCATAAGGATTAGTTGTCTGTAATGGGAAATCTTCAGTTATTGGTAATTTATGAGGTTTACCATAAACTGTTGCACTTGATGAGAAGACAATTTTTTTACAATTATGATTATTCATTATTTCTAGTAAAGTTAAAGTGGAATCTAAGTTATTACGATAATACATAAGTGGTTTACTTACGCTTTCACCAACTGCTTTTAAACCCGCAAAATGGATGACAGCATCGATTTGTTCATTAGTAAAAATATGCTCTAGATCCTTTTTATCACAAACATCTTCTTGATAGAATTTAACATCTTTATTGGTAATTGTTTTAATTTTATCAACGACATCGGCTTGCGAATTTGATAAATTATCAACGATGACTACTTCATAACCACTTTCTAGTAATTCTACACATGTATGGCTACCAATATAGCCACATCCGCCTGTTACAAGTATTTTCATAGAATCCTCCTTATTTTAATCTGTTCCACATGATTCATTAGAAGCAGCAAAGATCTTAGTACAATCAGGATCTTCACATAGATGATCATCTTTAATATATAACATTTTATCTTGACCATCTTTAGAATCAGGTGTAAAAGTTATAACGCCTTTTTTGATTTTGTATTTACCTGTTTCTAAATCTTTTTCTTCAGCTTCATCAGAATCTGTATAGGTATATTTACCAAAACTCTTAATATTATATAATGAAATATCAGTTTTAGCAGTATTTTGATCAGCGGTTAAGACACCATCTATTTTTTTAATTTTTTCAATATAATCGCCAATATTATCTAATGAAGAAAAAGTAATAACATAAGCATCATTAATATCGGCATTCTCCCCTAGTTCTTCAAAGTATCCTTCTTTATCATAATAATTAGTACTAATAACATTTTCTAAATTTTCAATGTATTTTAAAAGATTTTCATCTTGAGCTTCAGTATGGCCATCTTTAAGTTGAACGACAATTGATGAATGTTCAACATAATTACACCAATAACCTTGGTATTTTTTATTACTTTCGATACGATAGATTAAACTACATAGAATAATAAAGGCGCCGATTATAATTATGGTAATTAAAAACTTTTTATTATTAGTTGGTTCTTTAGTAACTTTTTTCTTAGTTTTAGTTACTTTAGGTTTCTTTGCAACTTTTTTAACTTTTATTATTTCCATTTTAAACACCTCTTATATATTCATATTCTTTATTATTACTTAGTTTAGTTACATTTAAAATATCATCTGATAAGCTATTAATCTTATAAGTTGCTTTGTACTTAGATAAATCAGTATTTTCTTCTTTAGCTGTATATATTATATCATCTTTTATGTAATAGTAGACAAAACTATAATCATCTAAATCAGTTGGTTTTTCAAAGTTGTTATATTCCCCACTTTTAGTTGATTCCATTATATATTTAGTATGATTAGATAAGAACATACTATGATATGTTGTATAATCTAGTTTTTCAGGATTTCTAAATTCATAGTTTTCCCATAAGTTTAAGATTTTATAAATATTTTGACTAGCTTCAAATTCTTTAGTTTCTTTTAAAGTCCAAGATTTATTTAAGTAATAATATGATAAACCGATATTACCATTTTCTAGTTCTTCTTTAGCCAGATCAAGATCTTTTTTTAGATCATCTTCACTTTTTAAAGTTAATTTATTAGTAAAAGTATAATTTTTTAAAGCAAGATATAATTTTTGGTAATTAGTATATGAATCAGAAACAACATATTCTTTATTTTTATAAACAACATAACCTTGGGTATTATATGGTAAATCAACAGTATCAACCATCGCAGCAAAAGAATTGTAGTCCATATGATTATAATCAACATAATAGATATTAAGATGAGCATTTTTAACAACTAATTCTAAACTATCCATAAAACTTTGATAATTATCTTTAGAAGTATTAACAAAAGCAAAGATAAAGTTATTGTTATTATTAATATTAGTTACTAAATCTTCACCAGTTATTTCAATTAACTTATACTCTTCTTTAGATTTACATGAAGATAAGATAAAACATGTAATAAGTAACATTATTAGTTTTAATAATTTTTTCATAATATCAATCCTTAAGGAAATTATATCATTTTTAATAGTTATTTTAAATATAATTAGTTAGGTGATTTGATGTTTTTAAAGTTACTTAATTTATTTAAAGGTTTATTTGCTTTTACTGGTAGTTATTCAAATAATATATTTCCAGAACCTCTTAGTAATGAAGAAGAAGAGGAATGTATTAAGAAGATGATTGCCGGAGATAAGAATGCTAGAAATAAGTTAATTGAACATAACTTAAGATTAGTTGCTCATTTATGTAAGAGATTTGAAGATAAAAATATATCTAGTGATGATTTAATAAGTATTGGAACAATTGGACTTATTAAAGGAATAGATAGTTATGATCCAAATAAGAAGATAAAGATAACAACTTATATAGCTAAATGTGCAGAGAATGAAATATTAATGTATTTTAGAAGTAATAAGAAATATGGTAATGATATTAGTTTAAATGATTATATTGGTTTAGATAAAGATGGAAATGAAATATCTTTAATGGATATCTTACCGACTTTAGAAGATGATTTACCTACTCAAATCTTTAATAATATGAATGTCGAATTATTACATAGGTATTTAAGTATTTTAAATGAAAGAGAAAAAGAAATTATTATTAAAAGATATGGTCTTTATAATAATGATGAACATACGCAAAAACAAATAGCTAAAGAATTACATATCTCTCGTAGTTATGTTTCAAGAATTGAAAAAAGGGCTTTATCTAAGTTATATAAAGAATTTTATAAAAATAACAACAATTAAAAAAAGAGATTAATCTCTTTCATCTAGTTTTATATTATCGACATCGTCAACCATTGTAAGTTGTTCAGAGACAACTTCTTTAATACGAGCTTTATATAATTTAATACTACGTCGTAAATTATCAACTTCAATTTCTGTCTTTTCAGCTTTAATTAAAGCATCATTTACGATTTGTGAAGCATTTTTCTTAGCATTATCAATAATTAGATTAGCTTCTTCTTTAGCTATTCTTTTTATTTGATTTGATGAGTCTTCAGCTATTAAAACAGCTTTATTCATTGTTGTTTCAATATCTTTATATCGATTAAGTTCACTTTGAAGAAAAGCAATTTCTTTTTCTTTGCTCTTTAATTTATTAAGTATGTCTTCATATTCATTGGTTACTTCATTAACAAAAGCATTAACTTCATTCTTATCATAACCATTAGTGACTGTGTTAAAATTTTTCATGACTCACCCTCTTATAAAGAGTATGATATTACCATTCTATTTCTTCTTCATTTTTTTCTTGTTCTTTGGCACTATCATCACTTATCTTACCTTGAACATTAACATTATTTGGTGTACAAAGATAAATTCCAACACCAACTTTTTGCATAGTTCCGCCTATAGCATAAATGCAACCACTCAAAAAGTCAATAATTCTTTTAGCTTGATCAGATGTAACACGCTTTAAATTAACAACTACACTATTACGATTTTTTAGGTGATCAGCTATTTGTTGAGATTCTGAATATGCACGTGGTTCTAATAGAATCATCTTATTAGAACTGTTGTCTATTTCTTTTGGATCTGTTTCATAGTAGTTATCTTCTGTTCCATTTAAACTGCGATCATCGTCTTCAACAGGTTCAAAAATCTTCTTTATACTAAATGCCATATAATATGCCTCCTATACTTTATTACCCTTTTAATTATAAATGATATTGTTTATTTTTTCAATATAATTAAGTAATAATTTTTTATTTTACCGGAGGATGGAAAGTTAAATTTGGATTGTCTCTTCGTAAATCTAGTTGACTAGCAATAAGGGATTCATATATAGCATGTAATTTCTTAGTTTTTTCATCTTTAGGAGTATGATGTAACTTGGATATTTCAGTAAATTCTTCTGGACTAAAACAGATTTCAGGATCTTTAAGTCGCATATCTTTGGAAATAGAAGTTATAATAATTTCATTATGATATTTAGTATAAGTTATTTTAATATTTTTACCATATAAGCGATAGATTTCAATACCATCTTGTTCATTTACTTTAGTACCAGTGATATTATTTCTTCCTAAATCATTTAGTAAAACAAATATTTCTTCATATAAGGTAATATCCGTTAATTCTAAAGTAGCCATAAGAGTTGGTAGATGGTAATGATTGGTTAAGTAATAGAAGGTATTTCTTTCTTTTTTCTTAGGATTTTTAAGATTATTCATTATGAGTTTTAAAGAGTTAACTCTTTGAGTTAAGATTTCAAGAGAATTTTGCTCTTCGGTTGTACCTTTAATAAAATCTAGATACTTACATAGAGATATAATATCTTCATAATAACGACCTAATAAGATAACTACTTCATCATCAGGACTTTTTAAAATTATTTTTTGAGCTTCATCGATAACTTTTAAATCTTCTTTGGTTAGATATGTAGCAAGGAAGTTTTTTATTTTAGCTCTTTCTTCTTTATCTTTTCTTTTACTAATAGCTTGATCCATTAAGTTTCGATATTCTTTTTTGGTTTGTTCTGGTAAATTAGTTTCTGATAAGATTTTTAGAAATTCATTAATACTTTTAGGAACATAGATAATTTCACCATGATTAATATATTTTTTTAAGTTATTTAACGCTTCTTTTTCTTTTCTTAAAGCTTCTTTAGTTGCATATTCTTGATGAGCTATTTTATTTAAATAAACTTCAAGATTATCAAGGTAGGCATTAATTTTTGGATCATCTATGGTAATTGCCATAAATAATTTTTTTAACATAAAGTTTAATGTTTCTTTTGAAGTTTCAGGATTTAAATGACCTTCAGTATCAAAATAGGTAGTTAAATCACTTAAGATAATACGTTCTATTTGATCATTATTCTTTTTAGTATAACGAGTTAGTTTAGATAATAATGATAAGAATGTTGGTGATTGGATATTTCTTGCTTCACTAAATTTTAATAGTTCATTAATAGTATTAATTATAGGATATATTTCAGTGTTTACTTTCCCCTCTTCATCAATTTTACTGATCGCATTTTGATATTCTTTCATTTGTAATCTTATTTGGGATAATTTAGTATTTAAATTATTTAAAACATAGTTATAAGCAAATTCTTGTAATTTTGACGCTGAAGGTTTTAGCTTAATTTTAATTAATCTTTTAGGTTTTAATAAATGATATTGTTCTAAAAAGAAGCTCTTAGAACCATATTTAGTTAAATCAAAGTCTTTAATCGGCGGTAAGGAAGAAATCTCATTTCTTATATTAGTTAATTCTTTTTCTAGATCTTCTAGACATTTTGTTAAATGTTTTTTAAATTCTAATAATTCCATAATATTCACTCCCTTTTTTAAAATACTTTGTTTATTATATAATATATTTTTTATGAGACCAAACGAAAAGGCAGAAGTTTCTCTGCCTTTACTGGAATTTTACATTAAAATTCAATTTTTCCTTTGATATAATCAGATAGTTCATCGATGTTCATCTTGACTTGTTCCATTGTATCACGATCTCTTACAGTAACGGTATTATTTTCTAAAGTTTCATCATCAACTGTAATACTAAATGGTGTACCAACTGCGTCATTACGACGATATCTTTTACCAATTGATCCTGATTCATCATAAGTTACATAGAAATCTTTACATAGTAAGGAATAGATTTCCAT
>CANPXB010000022.1 GCA_947585595.1 uncultured Bacilli bacterium | reverse complement strand
ATCTTTAGTAGCTACTTCAACAATAACTAAACCATCTTTTCTTTTAATTATTTTATCTACACGACTAACAATATGACCATGGTCTTTTTTATTTGTCGGTCTTAATATAACGACATCACCATCTAAGGCATCTCTTAGATCATTTGGTCTTACTTTATATTTACCATGATCATTGACGATAAAGCCTTCGCCATGTTTGTTAATATCAATTTCGCCCTGTACATAACCTAATTCTGACGGGAATGAGCGGTATAGTTTCTTTCTATCATCAAAGTAGATATCACCACTTGTAATTAGTTCTTCGAGAACTTCCATTAATAAATCATTTTTGTATCCTCTTTTAGCACACATTTCTTTTTTTATATCACGATAACGATATTTCTTAGTAGGATAACTTGGGTTATTAAAAAATGCAATTAATTCGCCCTTTAAAATCTTTTTTTTCTCATCCATCATCTCAAACCCTCCATATTTAATTATTAACACAGATATTAAATAATGTAAATTGTTTGGACATAATTTAACTATAATAATTATTTATAATACTATAAGTATTTTAATATAAATATTAATATAGAAGATAAAATGGGTATTTTATGATAAAATTAAAGTGGTGGTAATAATGTTTAAAGATGGTCAAATTATTGTAACTAATAGTACTAATAAACATGATTTATTAAAGAAGTTTAGTAATGAATTATTAAATATAAAGATATATACTTTAAAAGAGTTTAATGATTTATTTTATTTTACTTATGATGTAGATGCTTTAGAATATGTGATGGATAAATATCAAGTTAAATATGAAATAGCTAAAATATATTTAGATGATATATTGGATATTGAAGATAAAGTTTATCATAGTAGTAAATTAAATTTTTTAGCATCTTTAAAAAAAGAATTACAAGAAAATAATTTATTAAGAACTAATAAGTTATTTGTTAATATGTTAAAGAATAAAGAAATAGTTATATATAATTTACCACTTACTAAAGAATTAAATAAATTAATAGAGTTATTGAAAGTAAATAGTGAGGTTATTATATTTAGAGAAGAAGAACATAGTTATAAACATGAAATAGTTGAATTTAATACTGATACTTTAGAGGTAGAATGGATTAGTAATCAAATATGTAATTTAATTAAGAAGGGTACGCAAGTAAGTAATATATTTATTGGTAATTTAGATGATGAATATCGTAAATTAATTAAAAGAATATTTCCAATGTTTAAAATACCTTATACTTTAAATGATGAAGAAAGTATATATGGAACTTTTTTATGTTCTAAGTTTTTAGAAATTTACGATGATGACTTAGATAAGACTTTAGAAGAATTAAAAGAATTTCTTGATAGTGAAGAAACAGAAGATGTTTATAATACAATAGTTAGTGTTGTTAATAAGTATGTTATGGTTGGTAATAGTAACATAAAAAAAGAAATGATTATCTATGATTTAAAGCATACTAAGATAAATAAAGATAGGGTTATAGATGCAGTTAGAGAAGTAGAAATAAAAGATTATTTATTTAGTGATGAAGATTATGTTTTTTGTCTTTCTTTTAACCAAGGAGTTATACCTAAAATATATAAAGATGAAAAGTATTTAACAGATAAAGATAAAGAAGAATTAGGGGTATCTTTAACAATAGATAAAAATAAATTAGAAAAAGAAGTAGTTGTTAATAAACTAGGCAATATTAAGAATTTATTTATTAGTTATAAATTAAATAGTGATGGGGAAGATTTTTATATATCTAGTTTGAATGAAGAATTAAATTATGAAGTTATTAAAGAACCTAAGTTAGATTTAATTAATAGTGAATTAAATAATAAATTAAAATTAACAAGTTTATTAGATGAATATTATAAATATGGTAGTACTTCTAGTTTATTAGATACTTTAAATAGTTCTTATGATATCCCTTATAATACTTATAGTAATGAGTTTAAAGGAATAGATAATGATGATTTTAAGAAGTTTATTAATAATAAAATAACTTTATCTTATAGTAGTTTAGATAAGTATTATCGTTGTCCATTTAGTTATTATATTGGGAATATTTTAAAGTTAGATATTTATGAAGAAAACTTTGCACAATTAGTTGGTACTTTATTTCATAGTATTTTAGAAAAGTTTTTAAATAGTAATTTAGATTATGATGAATTATGGGAACAAGAGGTTAAGAATTTAAATTATGAATTTAATAGTAAAGAAAAATTTTTCTTAATTAAATTAAAAGAGGAACTTAAGTTTATTATAGAAGTTATTAAAGATCAAGAAAACTTTACTAATTTACATGATGAATTACATGAAGAGAGAATAGTAACTAATATTGAAGGTAATATAGAGATTAGATTTACGGGAATTATTGATAAGATTAAATATAAAAAAGAAGATAATAAAACTATAGTAGCAATTATTGATTATAAGACAGGAAATCCTAATTTGGATTTAACGACAATACCTTATGGAATAGGGATGCAATTACCAGTTTATTTGTATTTAGCGAAGCACTCAGAGAGATTAGAAAATGTTAAAGTAGCAGGTTTTTATTTACAGAAGATACTTAATAATGAAGTTACACTAGAAAAGAATAAAAGTTATGAACAATTAAAGAAACATAATTTATTATTACAAGGTTTTTCTAATGATAATACAGCTATTTTAAGTGAATTTGATAATTCATTTGTTGATAGTAATATGATACGTAGTATGAAGACTTTAAAAGATGGTTCTTTTAGTACTTATACTAAAGTATTATCTGATGAACAAATGGATAAGTTAATTAAGATAACGGAAGATAAGATTAAAGAGGGAGCTAATAATATAACTTCAGGTGATTTTGCTATTGCGCCGAAGAAGATTGATAAAGAAAATTATGGATGTAAATTTTGTAAGTATAAAGATATTTGTTTTCATAAAGCAAAAGATATTGTGGAATTAAAACCTTTTAAAATTGAAGATATTGAAAAGATATTAGGAAGTGAAGATAATGAATTGGACGAAGGAACAGTTAGAAGCAATTAATGAATCAGGAACTAATATAATTGTTTCAGCAGGTGCTGGTAGTGGTAAGACAGCTGTATTAACTGAAAGAGTAATGCGTATTTTAAAAGAAGGTACACATATAGATGAATTACTTGTTTTAACATTTACTAAAGCTGCAGCTGGAGAAATGAAAGAACGTATTAGAAATAAAATAAAAAAAGATGAATCTTTAAAAGAAGAATTAGCTTTAATAGATCAAGCTTATATTACAACATTTGATTCATATGCTTTATCAGTTGTCAAAAAATATCATTATCTTCTTAATATATCTAATGATATTAAAATAACAGATGCTTCAATTATTAATATGCAAAAAGTTAAACTTATGGATCAAGTATTTCTTAAGTATTATGAGAATCCAACTAAAGAATTTACTAAGTTAATATATGATTTTTGTACTAAAGATGATGAAACATTAAAAAAGAATATTTTAAATATAGTCAATAAAATAGATGGTTTAACTAATAGAGAAGAATATTTAAATAATTATTTTGATAATTTTTTAAGTCAAAATAAAATAGATAGTTTATTTAGGGAATATACTAATTATTTAAAAGATAATGTTAAAGTAATTAAGTCTATGGCTAAGAGATTAGAAATACTTACTGATGGGGAATATGGAACAAAATTAGAAGAAGCTTTAAGTCCATTAGATAGTTGTGATACGATAGACGATTTCTATTTAAAAGGGTTATTAATTAAATTACCACAATTACCTAGAGGTAGTGAAGATGAAGTAAAACAAGAAAAAGAAAGATTAAGTAAAGTAATTAATGAATTTAAAGATAATATATCACAATATGGTAATACAAATGATATTAAAGAAAGTATCGAGATAATTAAAGAATACTTAGTAATTGTTTTAGCAATAATTAAAGATTATTTAGATTTATTACATCAATATAAAGAACAGAATGAAATATATGATTTTCAAGATATTGCTTTGCTTTCAATTAGAATATTAGAAGAACATCCTGAAGTACGTGAAGAAATTAGAGATTCATTTAAAGAGATAATGATTGATGAGTATCAAGATACTAATGATATTCAAGAAAAGTTTATTTCACTAATTGAAAACAATAATGTTTATATGGTTGGAGATATTAAACAAAGTATATATCGTTTTAGAAATGCTAATCCGCAAATATTTAAAAATAAATATGATAAATATGCAAAGAATGATCATGGAATTAAGATTGATTTAGTACAGAATTTTAGATCAAGAGATAATGTATTAAGTAATATTAATGAAGTGTTCCGTCTTATTATGGATAATGTAATTGGGGGAGCAGAATATCATGAATCTCATCAAATGATATTCGGGAATAATGATTATAATACGAAAGGTAAGACTGAATATAATTATGATTTTGAAATAAGAGAATATGATAATCCTAAAGAGTCAATATTTACTAATAATGAAGTTGAGATATTTGCAATAGCTCAAGATATTAAAGATAAGATTAATAATAAATATCAAGTATATGATAAAGATCTTAAGAGTTTAAGAGATATTAAGTATAGTGATTTTGTTATCTTAATGGATCGTAGTACAGATTTTGATTTATATAAGAAAGTATTTGAATACTTAGGAATACCTTTAACTATTTATAAAGATAATAAATTAAATGATTCTGATGATATTTATATATTAAAAAATATTATTAATTTAATAGTTAAGATTAATAAAGATGAATATGATCAAGAATTTAAGTATGCTTATACATCAGTAGCTAGAAGTTATTTATTTGAAATAAGTGATGATGAAATACTTAAAATATTTATGAATAATAGTTTTAAAGATACAGTAGTATATAAGACTTTTAGGGAGTTAGCTAATAATTTAAATAGTGAAACAATAACTTCTTTATTATATAAAATTATTGATGTAACTAAGATGTATGAAAAGTTTATTAAAGTAGGTAATATAGATGATGCAATTATTAGAATATCTAAGTTATTAGATATAGCTCTTAATTTAAGTTCATTAGGATATAATGTCTTTATTTTTAAAGATTATTTAAATGAATTACTAGATAGTGATGAAGAAATGAAGTATAAAGTAAATAGAAGTAGTTCTAATTCAGTTAAGATAATGACAATTCATACTTCAAAAGGTTTAGAATATAATATTTGTTATTATAGTGGTTTAAGTAAAGAATTTAATATTAGAGATTTAAATGATCGTTTCTTATATGATAATAGATATGGTATTATAACACCTTATTTTAAAGAAGGAATAGGGGAATCTTTTATTAAAAGATTAGTTAAGTATCATTATTTAGAAGATGAAATATCAGAAAGAATAAGATTATTTTATGTAGCTTTAACAAGAGCTAGAGAAAAGATGATTTTATTTACACCAAAAAAAGATGAAGTAGTTAATGGCTTAGAAGATAATGAAACTATTGATTTAAATATTAGAAGAAGATATAAATCATTTAGTAAGATTTTAGATTCAATTAAATATAAAATAAATAAATATTATCAAGAAATTGATTTAGATAGTTTAAATTTAACTAAAGATTATTTATATAATAAAACTTCATTAGATAAGTTAGTAAGTAATGAACAAAAAATTAAAGTAGAAGAGATAGACTTAGTACCAAGTAAGACTTTAAAACAAGAACATTTTTCCAAGAATTTACATGAGCTTTCAAAAGTAAGTGAGAAAAAGAATATGGAATTTGGTACTTTAGTACATGAAACATTAGAATATATTGATTTTAAGAATCCTGATTATTCTTTAATAGATAATAGTTTAATAAGAACAAAGGTTGAAAAATTCTTAAATAGTTCATTACTAGTTAATATTAGGGATGCCAAGATATATAAAGAACATGAGTTTATTTATATTGATGAATTTAATGAGTATCATGGTATAATAGATTTAATGTTAGAATATGAAAATCGAATAGATATTATTGATTATAAATTAAATAATATAAAAGATGAAAACTATTTAAAACAACTAGAAGGATATAGAACATATATTAAAGGAATAAGTAAGAAAGAGATAAATATTTATTTATATAGTATAATTAGTGAAACATTAGAAAAGTTATGAAAGGGAGACGCTTGATGATAGAGAGTAAGAAAATAAAAGAACAAGTTATGATGATCTTTGATTCTTTAATTGATATTATTAATAAACCAAGTTTAGTTGTTAATAAAAGTCCTTACTTTTATCATGAAGAAGCCAAATACAATTTTATTATTCATTTATATATCTTTAAATTGTTAATAAATAATAAAGAATATTTAGAAAAGAAATATAATGAATATATAAGTAAGTATCCTAAAAAAATATATTATACTATAGCTAATATAACTAATATAGAATATATTAAAGAAATAGATTTATTATTTAATATCAAAGATAAAGTTACTTTAAATAATTATAAAGTTAATTATGAAGAAAATAGAATATATTTTAAAGATAAGACTTATGTTGATTATCGTTGGTTCTTAGCTTTTATATCAGTATTACTAGATAATACAAAGAATAATGAATATAAAGAAATTAATATTTGTTATACAATAGCTAATAAAGATGTTAATAAAGTAAAAGATAAAAAAGATATAGAGAATTTCTTAGAAAAATTTAATTATTATAAAATAAATATTAAGCGTATTAATAATAAAGAATCAGTTAAAGAAAATGATATATTGATAGTTAAGAATGCTGCAATAAATTATTTAAAGCATTTAAAACAATATACACATGGTTTAGAAAATGAAGAGTCGTACTTAATATTTTATAATCTATTAAAGAAAGAATGTCATAAAAAGGGATTTGAGTTACATGAAGAAGAAACTAATCTTTTAGATATACCATATAATGAACTTAATAAAATAAAGAATCTGATGGATAATAGTTTTTATAATAGTTCATTAACTAAACAAGTACATATTATAGAAAGTGCTGTATGGCAATTTAGTAATGATATAACTTTATTAGAACATATGAATTCTTCAATAGATAATCTAGGAGATTTATTAACTATTATTAGAGTAGAATCTGATAAAACTTATAAAGAGATTAGAGATAGTTATAATATTGATGATATCCAAATTCTTTTATTACTAGCAGTTAATAAGTTTTTATTAACATATATAGATGAAGATGAAATAGATTATAGTTTATTAGATTTAAAGTGTATTAAACCTAAATATATGAATAGTATATGTGATAATAATGAAGCAGTATTAAAAGAACAATTAAAGAATTTAAATTTAGAATTACAATCAGTTAAAAGAGATTTAGATAAATATAAAAAAGAACGTAGTAATTTAAATAAAAAGAATTTAACAAAAGATAAATATCAAAAAGAATTAGAGATGTGTGTTGGTAAAATAAATAGTACTAGTATTGTTATTGGTAGATTAAATTCAACAATATCTTCATTATCTAAAGAATATGAAGAAGAAAGAAAAAAGATTGAAAATAAATATTATGATTTAGATATTTATAATAGTAATTATTCAATTATTAAACATGTTTATAATTCAATTATGGCTTGTAGTTATTATTTAAAGACTAATAATGCTAATGTATTAAATAATATAATAGTTTTTGAAGATTATGAGAAAACGGAGAATTCTTTTTATTTAGAAATGACAATTAGAGAATTACTTAAGATAAGTAATCAAAATATATTAAATGGAATTAGAGAACAAGAGGATTTACCAAAGTTAGCATAGGAGTGATAAGATGAAGATAGTTAAGTATCTTTTATCAGGAATTAATATTTTAATATCTATAATAGCTATAATATCTCTTTTTGTTTTTAAGATGAGTGAGAATGTTGTATATATTATGATGATGTCAGTAATGATTGGGTGGATAATACCTTATTTTGGGCCTTTAATTACTGGTTTAGCAATACTTAATGAATCACATTATAAAAGAGCTTTAATCTTTAATATAATTAGTATTTTAATGATTATTTTTCTTTTGATAATGATTAAGATTTTGTTTGATAAGAAAATGATATTTATGTTAGTTACTTATATAGTTATCTTAGTAATAAATATTATTAATATAATTTATTTAAGTTTAATAGTTAAAAAAGATTATGATAAGAATAAAGATAAAAGAAAAAGAGCTAAAGAGATATTAAAAAAGAAGAAAGAAGAGAATAATGGTGCAGTCTTATAAAGTTAAAAAGGTTAAACAAGAGAAAAGAAAATTAAAAGATATATTAAAGAAATATAAAATAATATTAATTATAGGACTTATTATCTTAGTTATTTTAAGTAGTAGTGGATTTACGGTATGGTATAAAGAATATAATAAACCTAGTAATAAATTAAAAAGATATTTAATTAGTAATAACTATGAATGTGGTAAGAGTACTTGTCATAAAGAAGTAGATAATGTTACATATACAGTTAGTTATAAGAAAGATAGTTATCAAGTACTTAATGAAACCTATACCTTAAATATTTCGAAGAAGACTCCTTATATAGTAATTAAAGGTAAGACTGAAACTTGTTCATATGAAAAAGAAGATTATGAACCTTTAAGACTTATCGATGATACTTTTATTTATGATAAAGATTGTGAAAAGTATATAGAAGATATTAATAAAAGTATTAAAGATTATAAAGATATCTTAGATAAATCTAAAGTAGATATTAGTGAATTATAAAGAACTATATGTAAATATAGTTTTTTTATGGTATCATTATAATAGAGGGTTAGATATGAAGATAAGGTATATTTTATTAATTATATTATTATTAGTAATGGTTGGTTGTAACAATAAATTAGATAAAGAAGTTACTTTAACAGGTAAAGTTATTACAAGAGAAATAATGGTAGAAAGTGAAGCTTATAAAGTAAGTATATTAAATTTAGATGAACCTTTAGTAGTTAATGGAACTTCAGTAAATAGTGTTAAATTAAATAATAATGAAATAGAAAATAATAAAGAAGTAACAGTTAGAGGAATTTTAGAAGAGAATAATGATTCAATAATTGATTTAAAGTATGAATTAGATATTAAGAATATAGAGTAATAAAAGATGGCTTTTGACCATCTTTATTCAGTTATTAAGACACAATTTTTAAGTTTATAACTACCAGCTAATGAACAATTTAATTTAACATTATCATTACCAGTTAAATTAAATTCATCTTGCCAATTAATTAAGAAATAATTACCACTAGTATTATTATTTTGATAAGTTGTTTTAGATTCAAAAAGTTTAAATTCATCATTATCTGTAATCATATAACCAGAAATCGTGAATGTAGTATTACTTAGATTAGTAATATTTTCATATAATTTATTAAAGTCTATTTCAGTTACATTTTTATAATTAATTGGTTCTTGGCTGATGGTTGTTAATTTAAGATGATTGTTACTTAGATCAATACTACCAACAAAGTAGACATCTTGACCTTTTTTAATTTTTGAACTTAGATTATCAATAGTAGCAGTTATGTAATTAGAACTTTCACTATCAGAACTTAACTTAATAGTTGAAGTATCTTTATTTTTTTTAATACTTATAATATGAGCTTTACTCATATACCAAGTACCACTTTTTTTAGTCGTATAATTAAGTAAGTAACCAGCAGTTATTCTAATGTCTGTACCTAGTTGTTTATCGATATTATCGACATTATTAGCATCACTTACATCAACATATTCTTGTTTATGATTATCTTTATCTTCAACTTTAATTATTTTATTCCAAACGAGAACTCCCGCTAGCATTAGGATTAATAAGATAATAAAAATAATTAAAGCTTTATATTTTTCTAATTTCATAGTTCACCTCATATAAGTTTATTATATAATAGATATTGACAAATGATGTATAATTTTTTTGGAGGGATTAGAATGAATAAGAAAAAAATGTATCAAGAAATAATAGATTTTGTGGAAAATAATGAAGGATTTATTAAGTATAATAAAATGCATATCTTAGAATTAGATGATTGTTATTCTAAGATGGAAGCAGTTATTGATAAGAATTCTTTAAATCCGAATGGAACTGTTCATGGAGGATTATTATTTGGTTTAGCTGATACTGTTATGGGAATGGCTGCGAGAACAACAGGAAAGAACTTAGTAACTATTAATTCCCAAATAGATTATTTAAAGATGGCTAAAGGAAGTAAGATAGTTGCAGTAGCAGAAAAAATAAAAGTTGGAAAGACAACAGCTGTATTTAGATGTAATATCTTTGATGAAAAAGATAATTTAGTTGCAATAGCGACGGGAACATATTTCTTTTTAGATTAATAGTTCATTAGGACTATTTTTTTAAATCCTTTAAAATGATTTCAGTTAATTTATTAGTACTAAAACTATGAATAGAGTTTTTAAGAAGAATTAAAGAAAAGTAAGTTTCAGGTAATTTTTGTTTAGTTTTAATTTCAAATATTTTGCCTTCCCTTAATTCATTTAAAACAAATTCTCTAGTAGATAGACCAATACCTAAACCAATTTTAACAAAGTCTTCTAATAGAGATGAACTAGCTATTTCTAACTTAGTAGTAATCTTAATGTTATTATTAGCACAGAACTTATCAAAAGTTTCTCTAGTAGTAGATGGATATTTTTGTAAAAGAATAGGATATGATTCTAAGTCATTAATATCAATAACTTTATTATTTAATTCTTTATAAGTATCAGAAGCAATAAAAGTCATTTTTAATTTACCTAAACGTATTAATTCTAAGTCTTCATCTTCGTGTAATTCTTCTTTAGCAATTAATAGATCAATCTTACCTTCCTTTAACATATTACGCATTATTTTACTAGGATCAGTAAAGACTTGAATAGCAATATTAGGATATTGTTGATGAAAGATTTTTAAATAATTTAAAAGAAAGATACGCATTAAAGTAGTACTAATACCGATTCTAATTGTACCTTTTTCGAGTCTTTTTAAATTAGAAAATTGCATTTCAGCATTAGTAAAAGAGTTAATAGCTTGTTTAACATAGTTATATATTTCTTTACCATTATCAGTTAAGATAACCCCTCTTTTAGTACGAATAAATAATTCACCACCTAGTTGTTCTTCAAGATTTTTAATTTGTTTAGTAACAGCTGGTTGACTGATCATTAATATTTCACTAGCTTTAGTAATATTACCAACAGTAGCAACAATATAAAAGATTCTATATAGTTCAAAATTTATATTCATATCATAACCTCCAGTTATTATAAAAATAATAAATATGTATTTTTATTATAATAGAATAGTGATTATAATTCAATTATAAAGAGGTGGTATTATGGAGAAGATAATGGATTTACATACACATAGTATTTATTCAGATGGGAATTTAACACCAGAAGAAATAGTTAGAGAAGCAAGTAAAAGAAAGATTGGAGTTTTAGCAATTACTGATCATGATAATATTGAAGGATCTAAAGAATTAGTTAAGTTGTCACATAAAGATATCTTAGTATATAGTGGGGTTGAATTAACAGCTAAAGCTAATAAAGGAAGAATGCATATTTTAGGTTATAATCTGGATTTAGATAATGAAGAATTAAATAGAGTGTTAGATGAACAAAAAAGAACAGCTATTTATAATTTACTATTATATATAGATATTTTAAGAAGAGATTTTAATTTAAAGATACCTAATGATGAAATAGATGTAATACTTAAAAGTAAAGGAAATGTTGGAAGACCACAATTAGCTTTATTACTTATTAAATTAGGATATGTTAAGGATGTAGAAGAAGCATTTAAGAAATACTTAATATATGCTTATGAAAGAGTAAGAAAAGTTAAAAAAGGTTTAACAAAAGAAGAATGTATAGACTTAATAAATAAAGCTTCAGGTATAGCGATACTTGCACATCCGAATAGTTTAAAGATGGAACTTAATGAACTTAAAGATGAAATTAAATATTTAAAGAGTTTAGGATTACAAGGAATTGAGACAATACATTCTAATTTAAATATTTATGAAAGAAAGGCTTATCATAGTATAGCATTAGAAGAAGGCTTACTTGAAAGTGGAGGAACTGACTTTCATGGATATGAAGCTAAACCAGATATAGAGTTAGGAACAGGGAGAAAAGGGAATGTCTTAATACCAGTTGATAGTTTAACTTTAACTAAGAAAATAAATTCAAGATATAAATAGTTTTTTCTTATCTCTTATGCTATAATAAGTTATAGTAAAGTAGGTGAGCAGATGTTAACTAATGAATTAAAAGCAATTGAAGTACTAATGAAACACTTAGTTAATAATATTTCTTTACGCAAAGAAGCGAGCTCATCTTTTGCTAGATTACAAACTTTTGAAGCAACGAAGATGAATTTATTTAATATAATATCAATTAATACTTTATTAGATTCTTATAATAATAAACCAGGATTTTCTTTAGAATATTTCTTATTTAAAGGTATAATACCTGGATTATATGAAACACCTTGTATGGTACCAAAGATTGATGTTAAATATCATAATGATATTAAAGGATATTATGAAAAGTTAATTAGAGCTTTACAGGATGGTAATTATACTTATGATGAGAATAATAATATCTTTGTATCAAGTGAAGAAATAGAAACAATAATACCACCGATATGGTTATATCGTTTAGCTAGTGCTTATCATAAGAGTACTTATAAAGAGATGTTTTTATATAATAAAAAGAGTGAGAATAATATCTTAGATGTTAATGGTTTAATAGATTATTTAAGACATACTAAAACTTTCTTAGTAACAATGACAAGTGTTAATCCGAATGAAAATTTAAAAAGAGTATTTAAAGAGATAAAGAGTAAAACAATTAAGGATTATGCTGATAGTAGAGAAGTTAAAGTTGATGATATAATTGAAACATTTAAAGGTTATGAACCAGAGAATGTTAATATAGAAATTAGTAAATATAAATTAGCAGATGCTTTTTGGTTAGTATATAAAGCAGAAAAATATGAACCTAGTTTTTATACAGAACCATTAGAAGTTCAACAAAAACTTATTAATAGTTGGTTAATAGAATTTATAAATAGTAATGATTTAGCTAATAGAGAAGCACAAAGATATATTTTAGCATCTTCATTAAATGAAAGAGCTACTTATCATGGAGAAGATATACCTAAAGGAGAAGTTATTTCTGGTTTATTTAATTTATATATTAAATTATTAAGTGAATTAGATTTTGATTTAAGTACAATATCTTTAAGTGATTTTCATTTAACTAATTATTTAACTAATAGTTTACAAGATAATTTAGCTAAATTAAATGAAATGATTAAATTAATCAATAAAGAACGTATTTTAAAGATTGAAGCTAAAGAAAAAGCTAGTGATGAATTAGCTAAATTAAATGATTTAATATATGATGGTAGTAGTCAAGATAAAGTAGATGCTCGTAGTAAGAAATATCAAAAAGCTTTAGAGGAGTATCAAGAACAAGAAACTACATATGATAATCATCAAGTAGCGAGAAATCAATTACAAGCTTTAATTACGGAAGAACAAAGAACTTCTTTAGCTAATATAGCTTTTGATAATGAAAAGATTATGGCTTTGATATATAAGGCTATAAAAGTAGGTCGTGTATATGTTAATGCTAAAGAAACTAGTTTATATATTGAATTATATAATGATACTTTAGGTAAGAATGTCTTTAAAGCAAGAATAGCCTTAAAAGACTTAGTAGAATTTATTACTAATGTTAATTTAACATTAGATGATATAGCTCATACAAAGAAGGTTTAGCCTTCTTTTTCTTTGTAAATTTAATAATATTTGTTAAAATAAGATTAGGTGATATATATGGGTTTAACAATAAAGAATAAAAATAATTATGAACTTGCTGATAATTTAGCATCATTTTTTGCTTTAGATGTTGAAGAAGATCCATTACCTGATTATACAAGTTTAAAATATAAAGTATATGATTCAGATTTAGATACAGAAGAAAAATCAAATATTGTAAATAAAATTAATTCTTTAAAAGTAGCTAAGACAATGAAAGAACAACAAAAGATAATTAGAGAAATAGAGAGTTTAAAAGATAGATATGATTTATAAATAAGGACAATGGTTGATAATGAAAGAGGAAAAGATTAAAACTTTATTTGAGTTATTTAAAGCTAATAAATCTTTTTCTTGTGCTTTAAATAAAGGTGTATATCCAGAACATAGTAATTATATTATGTATGAATTAATCTTTATTTATTTTAATACTAATATAAGTTTATTAAGAGAGTATGATGTTAGTATTTATGATTTTATATGTAACTTATTTAGAGGGGCAGAGTACTATATTGAAGGCGATGTATTACATACTAAAGATAATACTTATCCTTTAAGTTACTTTATGGATTTAATAAATAGATTAGAAGAATATAAGAATAGAAGTATTGTTATATCAAGAAAGAAATTTGTTTCTCATCATCAACCTATTAGTGGAGAAAGTAAAAACGATTGTAAAATATATGTTCTTAATGATTATCGTAAATTATTAATGTATGAAATGAGTGAAAGAGAATTAGTATTTCAATATACGACGAGAGTTGATGAAATAACTAAACCTTATATTGATCATGTTATGAGTAACTTTAAAAGATTTATTAATTATGTTGTAATAAATATCTTAAAAGGAAATATTGATAAAATACCTATTAAAGAATTAGAAGTATTATCAGCTTATATAAATATGTTTCCTTTATTTGGTTATGGTCAAGATTTAGTAGATTTTCCATATGAGAGATTATTAATATCTTCTTATGAAATAGGGGTTGCGAAGATAACTTATGATAATAAAGAAATAGTAGATATTAATAGAAAATATAATAGGGTAAGAGATAAAATAGAGCAATTATCTTATCAAGAAGCATTAGCTGTTGGTAGTGAACTTGCTGATTCACAAATGTTAAATAGAGTAAGAAGAAAGATAAGTTTATTAAAGAAAGATGAAATAGAACTATTATATCAATTATATGAGATGACACATTTAGAACATATATATAATCCAACTTTATTAAAATCAGTATGGGAAAGTTTTCTTAGTAATTCAGTAGATATTAATACTTTATTTAATAATCCAGTATTAAGATTATTTACAATAAAAGATGATATTACTAAGTTTTACTCAGCAATGCATTTAGATACATTAACGAAGTTAATAGATAATGATATGATATTAGAGATTCTTAAAAATGAACCAAGATTATTATTAACAAATTAAAAAGTAGGATTAATCCTACTTTTAGTATGCAAATAACTTACATTGATATAAATCTAATAAATCGTTAACATCACTTATTTTATAAATACCTTCAATAAAACAGAATCTAATAATAAGATCATATTCATTATTCTTAGGTAAAGAGTATGAAGCACTTAATAATAATTCTTCTATTTCTTTTTCGTTTAGTTCTAAAGCTAAACCTAAGAGAATAACGGTTTCTTTGCTTGGATGATAATTAACATCACTTCTTATTTTAGAAAATAAGCGACGATCTAGATGAACTTTATTATAAACATCACTATCTTTTAATTGACGTTTATCTATAAATTTAAATAAGACTTTTTGAAATTCACTTTCTTCTTTATTATTTTTAATATAATCATTAATATTCTCTTCATCACAAATCTGTGCATTTTGTAAACAACAAGCTTGTTCTAAATTATAACGGGCTTTACTAAAAGAAACATAAACTTTGTCTTCTAAATTATTTTTAATATACTCTCTTAATTTATCTTTCATCATAACCATCCCAACTATTTATTGTATTATATCAAATAGTAAGTAAATGCCAACTATATTTTTTATTTATTGACAGGAAATGATAATAATAGATAAAATAATAATGAAAGTAGTGGTTTAATTGGAAGAAAATAAAAATAATAATCTTATAGGAGTAGTTGTTACTCTTATCTTAGTATGTTCTTTAGCTTTTAATATATATAGTTTAGTAAAAAAGCCAGAAGTTCAAAAGTGTGAAACAGAGACGCAAAAAGAAATAAATAATAAAAATGAAAATGAAATAGATAATGAAGAAGATACTACACCAGATGAAACAGAATGTGTTACTACTAATGAAATAACAGCTGCTTCAGTTAAATCAGTATATAAATCATATATGGTAGGAGTTAGAACAGTTGATTTTGATAATTTACAAAGTTGGAATTTAAATGATGTGACTTATCTTGGATATATGAAAAATACTAATACTAGAGTATATAGTATAAGTGGTACATATTCATGTAAAGATAAGAGTAGTGATTGTGTTTATCAAGAACAAACTGGTAGTGTAGCTGCTAATGGGGAAGTTAGTTTTAATAATAGTTTTGATGTTGAAGTTGCAGGGGATGGAAGTTTAACATTTAAAACGATGGATGTTACATATGGATCAGATGCTAACTTTGTTAAAGTTAATGAGAAATTAAAAAGTTGATTAATTTGCTAATCAACTTTTAGTTTGCTAAAAATATTACCTAATTTATCATGAATAACTAATGTTGCTAAATTATCAAATGAAGTAGCATCTTTATTAATTATAACTAAGTATTTGCCCCTAAAATAGTGAATAAAACTAGCAGCAGGGTAGACAGCTAAGGAAGTTCCAGCTACTATTAGAAGATCACATTCACTAATGGCTTTAATAGCTTTAGTAACTACTTCATCATTTAATGGTTCTTCATATAAAACAACATCTGGTTTAATAATACCACCACAACTACATTTAGGTATATCTTCGCTATTAAAAACATAAGAAGCAGGATATTCTTTATTACACATCATACAATGATTTTGATATGTAGTACCATGAAGTAATAAGACATTCTTACTACCAGCTTTCTCATGTAAACCATCAATGTTTTGGGTAACAATAGCTTTTAATTTACCAGCATCTTCTAACTTCTTTAGATAGTTATGAGTTATATTAGGTTGGATATCTAAAGCATTTAATTTATCTTTATAAAATTTAAAGAATTCATGAGGATGTTCATTAAAAAAAGATCTACTTAAAATAGTTTCTGGTGGATAATCATATTTTTCATTATATAAACCATCAATACTACGAAAGTCTTTAATACCTGATTCAGTACTAACACCAGCTCCCCCAAAGAAAACAATGTTATGACAATCATCGATATATTTTTGTAAAAGAGATATATTATCCATATAATCACCAACTAAATTATAACATTTTTAATTGTTATATGATAAAATTATAATGGTGGTAGCATATGAATAAGACAAATAAAAATTCATTTATAGATGGTTTAGTTGGTTGTTTAATTGTATTAGGTTTTGTATATGCTCCGGCTATTGTTGTACCTGGTATCTTTATTTATGTTATTTATTCAGCTTTAAAAGCTAAAAATAGTAGTACTAATATAAGTGAAGAACCAGAAGAAGAAATGACAATGATGGATAAGATACTTAGTCGTACTAAAGTTAGTTTAGATGGTATTACAGTCAGTCAAATACCATTTAATCGTCGTAGACTTAATAAAACAAAATGTGTTAATGCTTCAAGAGTAGATTATCCAACAACATATACATATGTTAAAAATTATACTTTTGATTATCATGAACCAATTGAAGAAATACAAGTAGATCCAGAGTACTTAAAGAATATTGATGAAATACTTGATGATACTATTAAAAAAGAATTAATGAAGAATAAAATTGATGATAAAGTATGTATACCTTATATTAAAAATAGAAAGTATGCTTTAACTATTTTATTTGCTATATTAAACTTTGTTTGTCTTTCATTTATTTTCTTTCATATGCCATTATGGACTTTATTACTTGATGTTGTTAATTTAATTATTTTTATTATTTTTAGTAGAAAATATACCGTAACTAGTTATTTAAAGAAACAGATAAAAGCTCGTCCAGATGAAAAGATATCTGATATAGTAGCTAGTTTAGTAGCTGAACAAGTGCCTTATAATAAATTAATGAAAGTAGCTATTATAGTTACATCTTTTGTATTACCAATAGTTATTTATTTTAATCCTCATGTGTTTTATGAAACATATAATGATGGTTATGGAGTTAGATTTTATACAATAGGAATTAGTAATTATACGAAAGCAGAAATACCAGAAACTCATAATGGCCGTAAAGTATTATCAATAAGAGGTAATGTATTTGCTAATATACCTACTTTAAAAGAAGTTATTTTACCTGATAGTATTGAAGAAATTAGAGGTCGAGCATTCTTAAATGATAAAGCTTTAGAAAAAATAGAATTACCAGAAAACTTAAAATATTTAGGCGGTAGTGCTTTTAAAAATTGTCGTTCTTTAAAGAAAATAGTTATTCCGTTAGGAGTTACAGAAATTAATGGGGAGACATTTAAAGATTGTGTTTCTTTAGAAGAAGTTATCTTACATGATGATATAGAAAGAATACATGGTGAAACATTTATTAATTGTGAATCACTTAAAGAAATTAAATTACCTAGCAAGATTACGGAAATAGGAGGAAATACTTTTGAAAATTGTTCATCATTAAGAAGTATCGATATACCAGAGGGAGTTACAAGAATAGGTGGCCATGCCTTTTATGGATGTTCTTCTTTAAGTAATGTTTATGTACCTGATTCAGTTAAAGAAATAGGTAGTTCAGCATTTAGATTATGTAGTTCTTTAAGAAGTATTGAAATACCTAGAGATACATCTGTTAATTCACGTGCTTTTAAAGAAAGTCCAACAGTAGTAACTAGAAGAGGAGAATATCTAGATTATTCGGAGGATTTATATGAATAATCGTTTTATTCATTTACTTTATGTTCCAACCATGGCATGTAATATGGGATGTAAATATTGTTATTTAGAAGATAATACAGTAGATGAAAAGACTTCATATAAACCAGTAGAAACTTTAGATTATGCAATAAAAAAATTTAAAGAAAGTAATGTTATACCTTTTAATATATCATTACATGGTGGAGAAGTAACTACTTTAAGTAAAGAAGATTTTCATGATTTAATTAAATATATTAGTGATTATTATAATGATAATGCAAAGTTAATTAGTGATAATGGTTTTAAAGTAGGAGCACCACATATAAAGACTAATTTATATAATATAGATAAACATTTAGAGACAATTAAAGAATTTAATGTTTCAATAAGTGGGAGTTTAGATTTACCATTTCATTTACATGATAAGTTTAGAGTGACCAAGAGTGGTCAGAAGACAATGGATACGATACTTAAAAATATTGAGTTACTTAAAGATATACCTAATAAGAAGAAAGTATCAGCAACTATTTTTAAAGAACATTATGAATATATAGATGATATTATTAAAGATATTAAATATTTAGATGAAAATACTTGTTTAGATATGAATGATTTTAATTTTATGATAGGGTTTGCTTATAATTCTAATAATTTATTACATCCATTAAGTGAAGATGAACAAGTAGAATTTTTTAATCGTATGCATAAGGAATTTGCTAATACGAAGTTAGATACAGGGCTTAATGGAGCTTGGTTTAATGAGTTTGGGCCTGAATATTGTACTAATTGTGATAACTGTGGTGAGAAGTTCTTTTTACTAGAACGTAGTGGAGATATCTATTCATGTGTTAGAGGGCAAAAACAAGAAGATTTCTACTATGGTAATATTTATAAGGATAGCGTTGAAGATATCTTAAATAATGCTTATATAAAGATTTTTAATAATCATCAAAGATTAGGTTTTAATGAAGAATGTGTAAAATGTCCGTATCTATATATATGTAAAACAGGTTGCCCATTTGTCAAAATTATTTACAATAGTAACAAATCATATACATGTAAATTACAACAAGAACTTTATAAAAAAAGAAATTATGAACCAGATCAATATCAAGAAGAATCATTATATAGATATTTATCAATTATGCACCCAGAACTAAGAGAAAAGTATTATCCGCATAAAGTAAATAATGATGGAACACCTAGTTTAGAAGAGATAATAAAGAGTGATGAACATTTAAAATATATTTATGATAGTGAATGCTTTATCTTAGATGTTGATGGAATAGAGTATAAACTAGAATCACAGATATTAAAAAGTAAAAGAGACATAATTTATTTAACTGATAAGAGTAAGATTAAAATATATATTAAAGATAACTTATTAGATGAAGAATGTCCTTATCCACAGAATAACTCATTATATATTATGTTACTAAGTGGAGACTTAATAACATATGGTGATGAAGGAAGAACAAAACAAAGACATATAATGTCGCAACAAATATATAAAGATGTTTTAGTTAGTAATAAAAGTAATAAAGAAGGATATTTATGTTATGATATAACTAACTTATTAAAAGAATATAGTATATATTTAGATAAAGATAATCCTAATAACTTATTTTTTACAACAAATGCTTTAAGAGATTATCATTATTTAAAACAAAAGAATAATGCATATTATCATATAGCAGCTATTAATTTACCATTTCAAAATATTGAATTTTATTATATAAAAGGAGGAGATTAGTTATGAAAGAACCAGAAACATATAATGAATTAGTTAGAGTTAAACAATGTATGGATTTAGCTAGTCATTATTCAGTATCAGAAGATACGATAGATGAAATATATAACTTTATGAGTCTTAATCCAGCTAATTATTTAACAGCTACAGCTTCAGTTATATCCCTTATTAGTGCAACAGGAAATATTTTTAAAAGTATTCCAACTTATCTTAAAGATAGTTCAATAGATGGTCTTAAATTAACTAATAGTGGTTTTACTTTATATCCACATTATACTCCTAGTAGTGGTTCATATAGTGGGGGATCTTCATCAAATAATAATAACAACAATAATAACAATAACAACAATAATAATAACAATAATAACTAGGGGGAATTAAAATGACACTTATTACCGAAAGATTACATAGTAAAAGATTAAATAAATACAAAATAAATATTAAAACAATTTATAAAGATGATAATGAGAGATTAGAAAGAAACTCAGATAATTCACATAATGATAATATAACTAATGGGATTATCTTAGAAAAAGATTATTATAAAGATAAAAAATTATTATTAAAGACATATAACTTTGATCCTCGTTTATCATATAGTTTTGTCTTTAATAGTAGTGATAAAAAAATAAAATGTCCGAATTGTGGATATATTGATAAAGCTAAACAGTTTAATGATGGATGTCCATATTGTAAAACATATTATAATATGGATTATAGTAATAAAGATTTGGGTGCTAAATATCATTATGATCAAGTAGTAAATAGTAATTTATATACAAAAATAACCTTTATAATAGATATTATATTCTCAGTTATTCTAATGTATTTTTATATTAAAATAAGTAGTCGGACATTTAATATATATGATATAGCTAAAGTATTTATTATAGGAGGAATACTTGGAGTAGCTTTATATTATGTATTTTATATAGTTGATGCAATGATTATTACTTTACCAGTTAAATTATATAAAGAAAGTCAAAATAGAAAACAAATAATATTTTGGAATAGAATGAATAGTTTAGGAATAGATAAAAAAACTTTCTTTAATAATATAAACTATGAACTTAAGAATTATTACTTTGATGATAAAGTTAATAATGATGTTATTGATTATGATATTATTGATTACTTAGAATTTAATGATTATCAATATAATAATGATTTATATGTTAAAGTTAAAGTTAGTTTAAGAATAATAACTTATAAAGATAATAAATTAGATGTAGATAATAAGAAAGTAATATTTACTTTTAAAAGAAATGATGTTAATAACTTAGAATTAGATAAAGAAATAAATATTATAAAATGTCATAATTGTGGTAGTAGTATAGATGTTACTAAAAATACTTGTGAATATTGTGGTAGTGTAAATAACTACTTACAAGAATGGTATTTAGTAAGAGAATAATTATGATAAAAAAGATTGTTAATTATATCTTAAGTTTAATTTTATTACTAGCTTTAACGACTATTTTAGTTACTTTAACTTTAAGAAATTTTGTATCTAGTGAAAATATAGAAAAAATGATTTTTACGGATAATAAAATATCAATAGATAGTCAAGATAATAAATTTAATGATTATATTGATGAAAAAGAAATGAATAGAGTATATAGTGAATTACTAAGTAACTATATTAAATACAATATGGGGATTACTAAAGAAGAACCTTCTTTAGAAGAATTAAGAAGTATCTTAAATAAATATTGTGATAAGTTTGATTTAGATAATGATTTTAAAATAAATCGTGGTTTTATAGATATTAATATTAATAGTTTAGATAAGAATCTTAAAGAAAATATGATAATTAAAAATAATAAGTTAAATAAAGTATTTAGTTTGTTATATTCAAAGATTACTTTATATATAGCAATTATTATTTTTATTCTAGTAATAATAATTATTTTATTAATAAATCGTAATGTTATTAAATTAATAGCTGATTTATTATCAGTATTTATGATGAATACAATAGGAATGTTTTTACTTGGAATGGTTATAGAATATAGATTAAGTAATAAAATAGGAATAGAAAGTATAGTTAAGTATTTGAAAGATACATTAAATAATATAGCTTTATATAGTCTTTTAATAGGGATTATATTACTAGTTATATACTTAATAATAACAATAATTAAAAAGAAAAAAACTCGTTTAAATTAACGAGTTTTTATGTTATTCATTTTGCCATTTCCATTCACTTACTTCTGGCATATCATAACCAAATTCATGAATGAATTCTTTATGTTCAACTAATTTTTCTTTCATTAGTTTTTGTAAGTAGACACCTTTACTTCCTAAATTAGGAACCATTTTGCATGCTTCTATTACTAAGTGATATCGATCTATTTCATTTTGAACTCTCATATCAAATGGAGTAGTGATAGAACCTTCTTCAATATAACCTTTAACTACAATATTATGATTATATCTTTCATATAATAGTTCATGAATTAATGTAGGATAACCATGGAAGTTAAAGATAATTGGTTTTTTCTTAGTAAATAGAGCATCATAATCTTCATCACTTAAACCATGTGGATGTTTACTCTTAGTTTGTAATTTAAATAAGTCGACAACATTAATGAATCTTATTTTTAGTTTAGGTAGATATTCACGAAGAATTGAGACGGCTGCTAAACTTTCAAGAGTAGGAGTTTCACCACAACAAGCCATTATTAAGTCTGGATCATGTTCTTGATCATTACTAGCAAAATCCCAAATACCTAAACCTTGAGTACAATGTTTAACAGCTTGTTCCATTGTTAACCATTGAGGTCTTGGATGTTTAGATGTTACTAAAACATTAATATATTCTTTACTTTTTAAACAGTGTTCAAAACAAGATAGTAAGCAGTTAGTATCTGGAGGCAGATACATACGAACAATATCAGCTTTCTTAGTCGCAATATGATCTAAGAATCCAGGGTCTTGATGAGTATAACCATTATGATCTTGCTGCCATACGTTACTTGTTAAAATATAGTTTAAAGAAGCTATTTCTTCACGCCATGGAATAGGTTTAGTTATCTTTAACCATTTAGCATGTTGACTAGCCATTGAATCAATTACTCTAACGAAAGCTTCATAACTAGCAAAGAAACCATGACGACCGGTTAAGATATAACCTTCTAACCAACCTTCACACATGTTTTCAGATAGCATACCATCCATAATACGACCATCTTGAGCTAGATATTCATCTGTATCTTTTATTTCACCCATCCAGCTTCTATTTTCAGCTTCAAAACTATGATTTAATCTATTGGACATAGTTTCATCTGGACCAAAGATACGGAAGTTTTTATTATCTTTATTAAGTTTAAAGACATCTCTAACATAATTACCTAGTTCAATCATATCTTGGGCTTCAACTTCACCAGGTTTTTTAATATCTAAAGCATATTTTCTAAAATCAGGTAAGATTAAGTCTTTTAAGATTTTACCACCATTAGCATGAGGATTACTGCCCATTCTTCTAGTACCTTTAGGACTTAGTTCTTGTAATTCTGGGATTAAATGACCATTTTCATCAAATAGTTCTTCAGGATGATAACTTCTTAACCATTTTTCTAGTAAATCTAAATGATCATCACCAGTCATATCAAGAGGAACTTGGTGAGCTCTAAATGAACCTTCTATTTGTTTACCATCAACTATTTTAGGACCTGTCCATCCTTTTGGAGTTCTTAAAATAATCATTGGCCAGAAAGGTCTTTTATATGTTTTACCATTACGAGCGGTTTCTTGTATCTTTTTAATTTCTTCAATACATTTATCTAAAGCAGAAGCCATTTCTTTATGCATAGTCATTGGTTCATCACCAGCAACAATAATTGGATCCCAACCACAACCATGGAAATAGCTTAGTAATTCTTCTTCACTGATACGTGAAAGAACAGTTGGATTACTTATTTTGTAACCATTTAAATGAAGAATAGGTAAGACTGCACCATCATTACGAGGATTTAAGAATTTATTTGATTGCCATGAAGTAGCAAGAGTGGCTGTTTCAGCTTCACCATCACCAACTACAACGGCAGCAATTAAATCAGGATTATCAAAGACAGCACCAAAGGCATGAGCAAGTGAGTAACCAAGTTCACCACCTTCATTGATTGAACCTGGTGTTTCAGGAGCAACATGTGATGATATTCCACCTGGGAATGAGAATTGTTTAAATAATTTCTTTAAACCTCTTTCATCTTGGGATACAGATGGATAAACTTCACTATAACTTCCTTCAAGATAAACATGAGAAACAACAGCATTACCACCATGGCCTGGTCCAGATACATATATCATATTTAAATCATATTTATTAATAACACGATTTAAATGAGTATAGACGAATGATTGACCAGGAACTGTTCCCCAGTGACCAACTATTTTTCTTTTAATATCTTCTTTTCTTAAACTTCTTTTTAATAATGGATTATCTAATAAATATAATTGACAAGCTGATAAATAATTAGCAGCATTCCAATATTTATCTAATTTTTGTAAGTATTCTTTAGTATCATACTCGTTCATAACCATTCTCCTTTTATTATCTAATAAATTATATCATGAGTACATAAAGAAGTAAATTAACTAAAAAGATAAAACTAAGAAAAATAAATAGTATATAGTTATCATCCGTTAGGCTTACTCACAATGTCATTACTAACAGTCTCTGCTGCGGAAAGCACAGCTGAAAGCTGCAAAGATTATTTTTATGTTGATTTAGGTAATAATGAATATACATGTACTAATTTAACAAGTG
>CANPXB010000021.1 GCA_947585595.1 uncultured Bacilli bacterium | reverse complement strand
ATAGAAATAGAATGGAACATTGAATTTTAAGAAATAATGATATTTTTGGACTTTTCCTATTCCTGCACATGGTGGAGTTGATAGCGGTTCTTCAGGAAATGGAATTATTGAAAAAGAGTATACTTTAAAGATATCAGAATATATTCATAAGAGATTAGATGAGTTAGGTATAGAAAATACAATGGTAAGAACTACTGATGAAACAATAGAACCTAGTGATCGAGTTAAAAGAATAGTAGCTCCTTATGGTAGTGGTAGTGATGTTATTGTTTTAAGTAACCATATTAATGCTGGTGGCGGACAAGGTTCAGAGATTATCTATGCTTTAAGAAATAGCGATGCTTTAAGTAAAAGAATAGCGACTGAATTAGAAAATAATGGGAGAGATGTAAGGAAGTATTATCAAAGAAGATATCCATCTGATTCTAGTAAAGATTATTATTTTATCCATCGTAATACTGGTAATACAGAAGCAATTATTGTCGAATATGGTTTTTTAGATAATAGTACGGATGCTGAGTTACTTAAAAAATATTGGGAAGATTATGCTGAAGCAGTAGTTAAAGCGATAGCTGGTTATGTTGGAGTTCCATATAGTTTTACTGGGGAATCGGCTAATGAAAACTATTATATTGTTAAAAAAGGTGATAGTTTATGGAGTATTGCTAATAAATTTGGTTTAACTGTGGAAAAGTTAAAAGATATGAACAATTTAGCAAGTAATATAATATCAGTAGGACAAAGATTGTTAGTTAAAGATACTAGTTCTAGTAATGATGTAGGTGTCTATTATACTGTTAAATCGGGGGATACCTTATATGGTATAGCTAAACAATATGGTTTAACAGTAGATGAACTTAAGAAGATGAATAATCTAACTTCTAACAACTTAACAATTAATCAAAAGTTATTAGTTAGTGGGACAGGAGATAATAATTCTAATAGTGATTATGATACTTATATTGTTAAGAGTGGAGATAGTCTATGGAGTATAGCTAGTAAATATGGAACAACTGTGGATAATTTAAAAGATATTAACAACTTAAGTAGCAATTTATTAAGTATTGGACAAAAGTTATTAGTGCCTAAAAGTAGTGGTGGATCTAGTAAAACTTATGTTGTAAAAGCTGGAGACACATTATATCAAATTGCGAGAGAGTATGGCACAACAGTAACAGATATAGTAAATTTAAATGATTTAAAAACAACTAATCTAAGTATTGGACAGGTATTATTAATACCTTAGAAAGTAAGTTAAATACTTACTTTTTTTTAACAAATGTAAATTGTTTTTAACTTTTTGTTAAAAAGGTATTGACTTTTATATATGATATTAATATAATGTTAATAACAGAAGCAAAAACTGTTTAAATTTTTAATATATGATATTAACAAAATGATAATAACTTTGTTATAATATCTGATATTAACAAAAAGTAAAAAAGAAAAGGAAATGAGAAAAATGAATAAGAAAAAAGAAATTAGTGAAATGAATGAAGCAGTATTTTTAATCGATATGAATGTAGGTTTTTGTGAAGAAGGAAAATTAGCAGATCCAACTATTAAACATATTGTACCTAATATTATTCCTATTATTAGAACAACTTTAGAAAAGGGTGAAGGATTCTTTGTTGTAAATGATTGTCATACTAAAGATAGTGTGGAACTTAAGAGATATCCTGAACATTGTATGGGAGATAAAGAATCTAGAACAATTAAAGAATTAGCTATTTATGAGGAATATGCAAGTAAAACATTTTTAAAAAATTCAACTTGTGCTTTATTCGCACCAGGGATGATGGAAATGCTTATGGATATGGGTGAACTTAAAAGAGTCGTTATTGTGGGTTGTTGTACAGATATATGTATTCAAAACTTTGCGATAGCTTTAAGAAACTTCTTTGATGAAATGAATTTGGATGTCGATATTATCGTACCTAAAGATGCGGTAGAAACTTATGATATACCAAATGTTCATGATAGGAAACCAAATAATGAAAGAGCTTATACAGTAATGGAAAATACAGGGATTAAATTAGTTAAAACAATGAGTGAGGAGAAGTAAGATATGAGAAATTTAACAATGATGACTGACTTATATGAACTTACAATGAGTCAAGTATATTTTAGTAAAGGTAAAGATAAGGAAGAAGCAGTATTTGATGCTTTCTTTAGAAAGAATCCTTTTGATAAAGGATATGGCGTTATGGGTGGTGTTAAAGAGATAATTGATTATATTAAGAATTTTCATTTTAATGATGATGATATTGATTATCTTAGAGGTACTGGTTTATTTAATGAAGAATTTTTAAATTACTTAAGAAATATTAAGTTTACTGGTAGTATATATGCGGTACCTGATGGAACGCCAGTATTTGCTAATGAACCAATCGTAATAGTTAAAGCACCAATTATTGAAGCCCAAATTATTGAAACAATATTACTTAGTTATTTAAATGCTGGTATTTGTTATACAACAGCTGCTAAAAGAGTAGTTGAAGCAGCTGGTAAAATTCCTATTAGTGAGTTTGGAGCTCGCCGTGCTTTAGGGCCAGAAACAGCCGTTTTAGCAAGCTCTTATGCCATAGTTGGAGGTTGTGCGGGAACATCTAATGTTTTAGCTGGTCAAGAAAAAGATATACCAATATCTGGAACATTTGCCCATAGTTATGTAACTTCTTTTCCAACTGAATACGATTCATTTATTGCATATGCAGATATTTATCCTGATAATTGTACTTTACTTGTTGATACTTATGATGTTTTAAAAAGTGGTGTTCCTAATGCTATTAAGACAGCACAATATTTAAGAAGTAAAGGACATGAATTAAAAGCTATTAGAATTGATTCTGGAGATTTAGCTTATCTATCTAAAGAAACTAGAAGAATGTTTGATGAAGCAGGATTTTCTAATGTTAAAATATGTGTTTCTAATGGACTTACTGAAAGAACGATTCGTTCATTAAAAGAACAAGGAGCACCAATTGATTTAATTGGTTTAGGAGATAATATTGTTTTACCAGATAAAGCTAGAGTAGGTTGTGTTTATAAATTGGGTGCAATGAACGTTAATGGCGGATATGTATCTAAGATAAAAGCTAGTAATGATGAAGCTAAAGCAATAACACCTGGTTATAAAAGAGTATATAGATTTTATGATGAAAAAACTGGTTATGCTTTAGGAGATGTAGTAGCTTTATATGATGAAAATATACCTAAAGATAAATTTACTTTAATTGATCCTAGTAATGAAACAAATACTTTAACTATTAAGAATTATCGTATTAGAGAATTACAAGTACCTATTTTTGAATATGGTGAGTTAGTTTATGATGATCCAGATATTAGAACTAAGAGAGATTATTGTACTAAAGAAATGGATACGTTATATCCAGAAGTGAAAAGAGAAGAAAATCCACATGGATATTATGTTGATTTAACAAGAAAATTACTTAATTTAAAAAGAGAGTTAATTAGAGAAGCTAAGAGTCAACAAGTAGAATATGATATTGATGTTAAATTAGTTAAGGATTTATAATAAAGTTAGAAATGAGTGATTATAATGGATAGTATAACTTTGAAGAAGATGAAGGAAACAGTTGAAAAATTGAAGGTTGCTAAAAGTGAGTTAATATCTTCTTATGAAGAAGGATATATTGGTAAGAAAGTTTATCGTGTTACTTTAGCAGATGGCTCTTCAAGATTGTGTGAACAGATTACGAAGAATAAACGTAATGGGGATGCCGTAATTATCTTACCAATTACTACTGATGGTAATTTTGTAATGATTTTAGAATCACGTCCTAATACCGAAGAAAATGTTGTAGCTGAATTTCCAGCCGGAATGGTTGATCCTGGTGAAGAACCAATTGCTTCAGCAAAAAGAGAATTACTTGAAGAAACCGGATATGAAGCAGAAGAGTTATATGAGTTAGAATGCCATTATCAAGATCAAGGTTGTAGTAAAGCTAAGATAAGAATCTTTGTAGCTGTAGGATGCAAAAAGGTACAAGAACAGAGAGTAGAAGATTCGGAAAAAATAGAATGTTTTGAAATGACTTATGATGAGATATTAAAGATGTTAAGAGGTGAATCTGAAGTACCAGCGGAAATTTTAGATTCAGGTAGTAAGTTAGCTTTTATGACCTATACCTTAAAAAAGAAGGGAATACTATGAATAAGAAATATGGATATATAAGAGTAGCAGCTTCAGTACCAGAACTTAAGGTTGCTAATGTTGAATTTAATACAAATGAAATTATTAAAGAAATAAAAACTTTAGATAAAGAGGGAGTTCAAATAGTTACTTTTCCTGAATTATGTATTACTGGTTATACTTGTGCTGATTTATTTAGTCAAGATGTATTAATTAATAAAGCTTTAGATGGGTTAAAGAAAATATTAGATGAAACTAATAAGTTAGATATCATAAGTATTTTAGGAGTACCTATTGTTTGTGATAATCAGTTATTTAATTGTGGAGTGGTAATTAATAAAGGTGAAGTATTAGGAATTGTTCCTAAGACTTATATACCTAATTATGGCGAATTTTATGAAAAAAGATGGTTTAGTACAAGTAATACTTTAAGAAGTAAGAGTATTAGATTATTTGGTAAGGATATTCCAATTGGGACTGACTTAGTTTTTAGTGATATAGAAGATAAAAAGTTTACTTTTGGCATAGAAGTATGTGAAGATTTATGGAGTCCTAAAGCACCTAGTGTGGAAGCAGCTTTAAATGGAGCGACGATGATCTTTAATTTATCGGCTAGTAATGAAGTAATTGGGAAATATAGTTATCGTAAAAGTTTAATTAATATGCAAGCAGCTAAGAATGTATGTGCTTATATCTATGCTTCTTCAGGAGTTAATGAATCAACAACTGATTTAGTATTTTCAGGATATGCCGGAATATCAGAAAATGGTTCAATGCTTGAAGAAAACGAAAGATTTACTTTTGAAACTAATCATATTATAAGTGATGTGGATATCCAAAGACTTATGAACAATCGAATTAAAGATATAAGTTTTATGGGAATTGGTTCTAATCTTACTTATCGTGTTATTGATATTAATTTAAAAGATAAAAATAATGATTTACTTAGAAGTTATGATGTATATCCTTTTGTACCTAGTGATGAAGCTAAAAGAGCAGAAAGATGCAAAGAAATTGTTAGTATTCAAGCTTGTGGTTTAGCTAAGAGAATTAAACATACAGGAATGAAGAAATGTGTTATAGGTATTAGTGGTGGCTTAGATAGTACTTTAGCTTTTTTAGTAATAATTGAAGCTTATCGTATGTTAGGAATTAGTAATGATAATTTAATTGGTGTTACTATGCCTGGTTTTGGAACAACTGGTCGAACTTATAATAATGCTTTAACTTTAATGAAGAGTTATGGTGTAACTATTAAAGAAGTAAGTATTAAAGAAGCGTCATTACAACATTTTAAGGATATCGAGTTAGATCCTAATGATCGTAGTGTTACTTATGAAAATACACAAGCGAGAGAAAGAACACAGATCCTTATGGATATTGCTAATAAAGAAGGTGGCTTAGTAATAGGTACTGGTGATTTATCTGAATTAGCTTTAGGTTGGTGTACTTATAATGGGGATCATATGTCTATGTATGCGGTTAATACATCTATACCTAAGACTTTAGTTAGATATTTAGTTCAGTATTTTTCTGTGTCGGAAAATGACGATAAATGTCGAAAAACTATTTTGGATATTTTAGATACACCTATAAGTCCTGAGTTATTACCACCAGATAAATATGGAAATATTAAACAACAAACAGAAAGTGTTGTTGGGCCATATATATTACATGATTTCTTCTTATATCATTTTATGAGATATGGAGCTAGTCCAGATAAAATAAGGTATATTGCGAATAAGACATTTAAAGATATGTATGATAGGGAAACGATAGATAAATGGTTAAAATTCTTTATTAAAAGATTCTTTAATCAACAATTTAAAAGAAGTTGTTTGCCAGATGGACCTAAAGTAGGAACTATTAGTGTTTCACCTAGAGGAGATTTAAGAATGCCAAGTGATGCTGATAGTAGTACTTGGTTAGAATGGGAAGATTAGTCTTTTGACTTTAGGACCAAAATATGGTATAATACAATTACTTAAGAGGGAGTAGTTCCACTAAATATAGTGAAATAATCCAACATCATGATTATTAAAAATCTGGGTTATATAAGAACAAGACTTTTATGCTATGGCATAAAGGTCTTTTTATATTTCTTAAGTTAGAGGAGAATGTTATGAGAATTAAATTTAACATTAATGGTTTAATTGGTAAGAGAGGTGTAGCTTTAGTTTTAGCAATTGTTAGTGCAACTACATTATCTGGTTGTGGAAAAAAATCAGATTGTGATATAAGTAGTAGTCATCTTCATAAATATGTTAATACAGAAGGATATATTAGATATATTGATAAAGAATATTTAAAATATGAAGGATATGAATGGACTTCTGATTATGTAGAAGCTACTAAAGAAGAAGTCGAAACAAGAGAATTAATGGATAAGAAAGATTTATTACGTATTGATGAAAACTTAGAAACAATTCAAAATAAACAACAAGCTAATTCTGATTTTTTAGAATATCGTTATTCTTATATCTTTTTACAACCTATTCCTCATATGTTTTCTACTGGTAAAACAACATATACAATGTTTACTTATATGCCTATTAATCATTATTCATGGACTAGTGACAGTGAACATTCAAATTTAACGGGAGAGAAAAGATTATGCCATTATAGGTATAGAGCTTATAAGATAGAGAAAGATGAAAATGGTAAAGAAGTATTAATACCTAGTGATTATGTTGATGATATAACTAAAGTTATGGATGAATATCCTTATATTAAAAAAGAATATTATAAGATATTTAATGCAGAACTTAATTGTGAAGCTGATTATGAAGATGGACCCGAAGAAGAATTAAGTGATGAGGAAAGAGAAAAGAGGGAATCTAATATTGATCCTTCATATAATAATTCATCTAGTTATGATAAGGGAATGAAGCTTACTCTTACTAAATAAAAGAAATGTCAATTTTTTATAAAGAAGTTAGACATTTCTTTTTTGTTATTTGGAGGAACTATTAATTATGATATAATTTTGATAATAGGGAGGACTATATTATGGCTAATACTTTATATGGATTACCTGTTGATCAAATTAATGGTAAAGTAACTCAATGTCCAGGTGGAGTTTATATAACACAAAGAGGATATTCTTACTTTGTACCTGAAGATGTATCTGATGCAACTACGGCATTTATTTATTATCCTGGTTCTGGCGGAGCAGGAAATGATGCAGCAGTATTAAGAAAAATTATTTCCGAAGGAACTCCTAATCAAATTATAATAATTGCTGATACAGCTTATGAAGATATCAATAAAGCTAGTGAAAGATATTTTAATATTATAGATAATATTGGTAGTGAAAATGGGGCGAATATTACTCATATTTCAACTATGGGATTTAGTGCCGGTGGACCAAATACTTTTAATGGGATTATTAATAATTTAGCTGCTCATCCTGATGCTGGACCACAAAGTGCAGTATTTGTTGATGTTGTAGGATTTAATGCTAGTGATGAAGCAATATCTTTATTAAAAGATAATGAATCTACTTTAATGTTTTTAGAACCAATGAATACAGTAACTGATTTTGAAAAGAGATTAGCTACTAATGGCGTAGATGTTATCTTAGCTTGGGCTGGGAATGGTCATGATGCACATGTTACTTTAAATAAAGAAGCTTTTCAAAATGGAATTGTTGATTTAACTAGTGCTGATATTGAAGAATTAGCTAATAATGGAATATATACTTTTGTTAAATATAATACAACAACTGGTAAATGGGATCAAATTAGTATGGAAGAAGTAGCAGAGAAGTTTGCAAATGGAACAACAGCTATAAATGATCCTTTTAGATATTATAAAAAGTTAGGTAATTTAGGTGATTTACAATGCAATAATGAGTTTATTGCTTCAAAAGTAAATAGTATTAGAAGCGCTATCAAGAATACTAATTTCTTAACTACTTCTGGAGTAGATTCTTATGGTAGTACTACTAATATACCTAATGCTGAAGCTGATATTATTCAAACTTATTTTACCTCTTGTGCAACTTTACTTAATTATATAGAAAAAGATACAGTTAAAATAGTACAAATTGGTAATTCGATTAAGGATTTAGATGATAGTTTGAGTAAAGAAGCTAGTAATTTAAATAATAGTGTTAATTATTATAATACAAGTAGTGGGAATACTAATTACTATACAAATAGTAGTTCATCATATGGTGGAACTGTTACTGGAGCTACAGTGAGTGGTTTAAGTAGTGGACTTGTTTCATCATTAGTAGAAGATGAAAAGAAACAAGAAAAAATTAAAACTATTAAAAAAGAATTTTTAAAATATGATGAATTATATTCAGATAAAGAAAAATATGTTTATGAAAAAGAAAATGAATATAAAGTAGTTATTCATTATGAAAATGATGAAGTTCTTACTTTAGAATATTACTTTGATTATAAGACTAAGGAAGCAGCAAAAGAAGCTATTACAGAACTTAAAAAGAAATTTGAAGGTGTTGAAGATGTAGTGGCTGAAGGACAATATGTTAAAGTAATATTTGATAAAGATGTATATAAAGGTTTAACTTTAGTTGAACTTAAGAAAATGTATGAAGACTTAAAAGAATTAAAAAAAGAAACGGAGGAAATATAATGTCTAGATTAGTTAAAAGTGATTTAAGTGATGCTAATACTTCTAGAGCAGTTACAAACTTAGAAAAAGATAAAGAAGATACTGAAAGTTTAATTAATGTTATTCAAGATTTTATTGATTCTTCTAAAGAAGTTTTAGTTGGTGATTCATTTGATGCAGTTAGAAATCATATGCAAGAATATATTAATATATTACAAACAAGAATAAAAATAGCTGATTCATTATTAGAAGCAGTTAAAAATGCTAATCAAACAATGATTGATTATATGGGATCAGAAGATGTCTTAGATACAGAAAGATTAGATTTTATAAAACAAGATTTATCTATGCAAGAAAGTAGTTTAGCTAGTGTTAATGCAGCAATTAGTAGTTATGATCCAGATAAAACTTTTGGCTCTTTAGATTCTTTATATAGTCAAAGAAGTTCCTTAGAAGCTAATATTCAAAAATTAAAGACTAAAATAGATTTAATTGAAAAATTAGATGCTAAAGATGCAGCTACTTATTCAACATTAATGTCTAGTGAGACAGAGTTAACTGGATTTAATAATACAGTTGGAGGAGTAAGAACAATTAGTATATAGAAGTGTTAAGTATTATTGCTTTTTCTTGGAAAACAAAAATAAAATTGATATACTTATCTTAGATAATCATATAGGAGGGTGGATTATATGTCTGGAGATATATTTGGAGCACATACTGAAGGCTTAGCAGATGGTTCTTCAAGAATTACTCAAGTTGCTAATGATTTTAAATCTGAATATGAAAAAATGTTTTTAGTAGTAGATTCATTAGTTGGCAGTGAATGGTCAAGTCCTGCTGCAACTGCTGTTGCTAATAAAATAGTTGAACAAAGACCAAACTTAGAAGAAATGTATAAAGCTATTTGTAGTTATGCTGAATATTGTAGTAGAGCTGCTAATAGAGTTGAAGAAAATGAAGAAAATATTGTTAACGGGGTAGGTGGTAATAATGGCTGATACTAGTATTAAATTTAGTAGTGTTGAAACGGCTGTTAGTGAATTAACTACTGGTAGAAATAATATGGAATCAACATTAGATGAATTTGCTAATATTATTAGAACTTTAATAGCTAATGGAGATTTAGTAGGTACAGCTGCTGATACTTTTGAACAGACTTTTGAAGATTTAAAGAAGCAAAAATTTGATGCTTATATTAGTTTAGTTCAAGAATTTGCTGATGTAATTTCTAAAGCTGGCCAAGCTACTCAAGCGACTGCTCAAGGTTTAGAGGCGGATGCTAATCAAACTTTATATCATTAATAAGACCTAATGGTCTTTTTTATTTTATCTATCTTTTTAATAAATTGTTAAAAAGATATTGACATTTATCTCTGTTATTAATATAATGTTAATAACAGAGAGGAAGATTATGATGGAAGTATCTTTTACTAAAGGAGAAACACTTAAATTAATAGAAGAATATTATAGTAAACTTGAAGGAAGGAATGTTAAAGCACAAGCTAAATCATCTAGAGGTTTAATTGGTTATTATGAAGATGAAGGATGTATTACAGAAATATCTGTTACAGAAAATATAGAGATTGCGGGAATGAATAAAGAAGTTAAGGAAGTAGTAACTACTGAACAATTAATAACATTACTTAAAGCTTTATTTGGTTTATATGAATTTGATATGACTGATTTAACTATAAATGATGGATTAAATTCCAGATGTGAAGGTTATGGCATGGGTGAACATGAAGTTAAAACAGCTTATTTTAATGGAATAACAGTAAATGTTCAAAAGAAGAAAAATTATGGATTTACAATGGATTATAGATAATTAATAAGATAAGATATTAATAAAAGGTGATAATCATGAAAATAGGTATATTTGGGGGAAGTTTTAATCCACCGCATAAAATGCATAAAGATATAGCAATAGAATTACTAAATCAACACTATGTTGATAAAATAATATTTGTTCCTACGGGTTCTAAGTATGAATATAAACATAACTTAGTAGATGATAATAAACGTTTAGATATGTTAAGAATAATTACTAATAATGATTCTAGAATGGAAGTTAGTGATTATGAACTTAAGGATTATGTTATTCATACTTGTGATACATTAGCTTATTTTAAGAAGATGTATCCTCATGATAGTATTTATTTTATATGTGGAGCTGATAATTTAAGTTATATAGATAAATGGGCGAATGGTTATGATATTTTAAGTAATTATAAAATATTAGTTATTAATCGTGAAGGGAATGATATAACTGATATACTTAATAAATATAAATTATATAAAGGTAATATTATTGTAACTTCAATAGCTTTAAATAATATGTCTTCAACTAACATTAGAAGTTTAATTAAAGAAGAAAAGCAAGTGGAATTAAGAAAGTATTTAGATAAAGATATTATTAAATATATTAATGATAATATGTTGTATAGAGATAGTCTTTAATATTGTTTGGGTTATTAAATTATGATATATTTACTTTAGAATAAAGACTATGGGATGATTAAGATGGCTTATAATAATTTTACGGTTGTTGAAGATAATGTTAATGGGATTGCTAATTTAAAAGTAGTTGAATTTAATTATAATGGTCAGAATGTTCGTAATCTTGTTTATATTCCAAATGATGTATCAGAAGATACTAAAGTCTTTATGTATGCTCATGGAGCAGATGATGGTTATGTAGGTTCTCCTTCTTTTAAACCAATTTGTGATATGTTACAACAAAATGGTTCTGATTCAATAGTTGTTATGGCATTACATCAATATACTTATGCTAATGAACCTACTGGTCACGAAATGAATTATTTTTTATCTGTTTTAAAAGATAATTTTAATGTTAATACAGATACAGCTATGTATGCTGGTTTCTCTTCAGGTGGGCCTTCAGCTTTAGTAGCAGCAATGGATATGAAAAGAGAAAATCCTGATGCAAAACCAGTAGTAGCCTTAATAGATTCAATTTATTATAATGGACTTATTTCTGATCCAGAAAATTTAAGTTTATTATCAGGAGTTACAATCTTAGATTTATATAATAATTTTAATAAAGCTAGTGATGCTAAGTTATTAGCACAGAATGGAGTTAATATCGTTAGAGCATTTAATGGTAATGGTCATGTTGATGTTAATGTTAATTTCTTTAATAATGGTTTAATAGATTCATTTAATGGCAATTTAGATTCTTTAAATGGGGATTATCAATTTCAAAAATTTGATCCGGATAGTGGAGAATGGGTTAATATAAGTAAAGATGAAGTATATGAATTAATTAATAATGGTGATATCTTAGTAGATAATCCATATCGTTATTATGATAAATTAATTAATTTAGGTGATTTACAATGTAATAATGAATTTATAGCTTCTAAGATTAATACTATTAGAGGAAATATAAAAAATACTAATTTCTTATCATCTAAAGGTAGTGATTCATATGGTAGTACAACAATGATACCTAATGCTGAAGCAGATATTATTCAAACTTATTTTACTTCTTGTGCGACGTTACTTAATGATATTGAAAAAGATACAGTTAGAATTGTGGAAATAGGTAATTCTTATAAAGATATCAATGATAGTTTAAAAAAAGAAGCTGTTCAATTAAATGATGGTGTAAATAATAATACTAATTTAACTAATACAATATATACGGGGCAATCTAATAATACGGGATATATACCTAGTGGAGGAGAAACTTGGGTTGTACCTAGTGTTGGAAGTATAGGAAGTTCAAGTAGTTCTAGTAGTGGAGAAACAACAGTTGGTAGTGTTACAGTAAATCCAAATGATCCACTTGGGTACGCAACTTTATCTTCTAATGATAAACAAATTGTTTATGATAATGAAGATTATTATATCGTTGTTAAATATGATGGAGATAAAGTAACCGGTATAGAATATTATTTTGATTTTAAACATAAAGATATTGCGATATCTAGAGAGATTGATTTGAAATATAAATATGATAATATCGATGATATAGTAAGAGAAGGACAATATGTAAAAGTATCTTTTAAAGATGATGCTTATAAAGATTTAACTTTAAAAGAAATAAAAGAACAATATAAAGACTTAAAAGAAGTAGTTAAGGAATCTGTATAGATTTCTTTTTTTATGTAATCTTTTTAATAAATTGTTAAAAAGATATTGACATATACTTATGTTTTTAATATAATGTTAATAACAAAGAAGGAATGTTATATGAAGATTGATAAAATAAGACTTTATATTAATATTACAAATAATTGTAATGCTAATTGTGAATTTTGTTGTATGTGGTCTGATTCAAGTAAGCATACTTTTATGAATTTTGATACTTTTAAAAAGATTATTGATGAAAAGAAAGAAAAGTTTGAATTACAGTTAGAAGGTGGAGAACCTTTATTACATAAAGATATGTATTTATTTATGGAATATGCTAAAAGTACTGGTAGATGTGTAAAAATAATTATCTTAACTAATGGGATTTTACTTGATAAACATTTAAAGAGATTAGTAGAGTTTCATAAGAATTATCAAATACCAATCTTAATTAAAATAAGTGCTAACTATTGGTTATATAAGATGGATCCTTTATCTTTAGATAAATTAAAAGATTATTATTTAGCTACTAAATATATAGATGGAATAGAAATTAAATTAAATGTGAGATTACGTCATGAAGATGAATGGTTAAGAGATTTAATAGAAGAAAAAGGTTTAACAGAAATATCTAATATCTTTTATTTACAAAGTTATGGAAAATATGAAGAAAAAATAGAATATGAAAAGCCAGTAATAGTTCAAAATATAGATGATTGGTTTATCTATGCTTGTGATGGTACTTGTTTTAATAAAGATTTAATAGCTAGAAGTAACTATGAAAAGGAAATAAGTTAATGAATACGATTAAATTTACACCAATAGATGAGATACGTAAAGAAACAAGTAATGTTGAAGTATATGAGATAAAAGATATAGAAATTAATAATAAGAAATATAAATACTTTAGTGATGCTCAAGTATCATTATATATAACAAAAAAATGTAATGCGAATTGTTACTTCTGTATGAATAAATATGAAAAGAGATGTATTAAAGCTAAAGAAGTAGATGATAAAAAATATTATGAAGCTTTAGATAAATATTTAGATTTTTTTAAAGAGATTAAACCTTGGATAACTATTACGGGTGGTGAACCTACTATTAGTAAGAAACTAATACCTACTTTAGAAAAGATAAAGGAGAAGGGTTATAAAATAAGAACTTTTTCTACTAATGCTAGTGGATTATTAGATAAATATAAAGATAAAAATATTATTCAATATATGTTAGAAAATAACGTTTTAAATAATGTTAATATATCAAGAATGGTTATTGATGATGAAATAAATTCTAAAATAATGGGTTTAGATAAAAAAATTAATAATAATGAAATATTAAAAGAGATAGCGATGTTTGCTAATACTAATGATATTGAAATTAGATTATCATGTAATTTACTTAAAGATGGAGTTAAAAACTTAAATGATATTTTAAAATATAAAGAATTTTATAATAATTTAGGAATTAAAACTGTTATGTTTAGAGAATTGATTCCCTTAAATTATAAAGATAATTATATAAAGATAGATAAAGTATTTAAAGAGATAGATGAATCTAAAGAATTTAAATTATTAGATACTATTGAGGGATTATACTATATAGTTAAGATTTATCAATATAAAGACTATATAGTTAAATGTTATCAAGAAAAAGGAAATGTTGATAAAAGGATTATAAGAGAATTTGTTATATATCCTGATGGTAAATTAGATAATGGGTATGATAATGAGACTTTAATGGAGGTATAAAATGAGTGAATTTGAAAAGATTAGATATACTAGACAACAAGATTTTAATATAAAAGAAAAAGAATTAATAGATTTTGATTTTGAAGGTAAAAAGAAAAAAGTTTATGGGAATTGTAATTTATCAATATTTGTTGATGATTATTGTAATGCTGATTGTAAGTTTTGTGTAGCTCAATTAAGATATGAAAATCAAGCGATGGCTTACCAAAAACCAAAAATAGAAGATGATGAAGAATATTATCGTCGCTTAGATGAAGTATTAACCTATGTTGAACCTTTAAATGTTAGTGTTTCAATAACAGGAGGAGAACCTACTTTATCACCAAGATTTAGAAAAATTATTGAAATAGTTGATAAACATAATATTAGAAAGAGAACTATTACAACTAATGGAAGTGCTTTATTACAAAAAGATGGCGATAAAACAATATTAGATATCTTAATAGATGGGAAGTTTGATCATTTAAATATAAGTAAAACACATTATGATGAAGAGATAAATAAAAAGATTATGAGATATAATAAAGGTTATTGTAGTAATGAAGATTTAGCTAAAATAATTCCTTATGCTTTAGAACATAATTTAAGACCAAGACTTAGTTGTTTACTTTTAAAAGATGGAATACATGATGTAGATGGAATGGCTAAGTATATAGAGTTTTATGAAAAATTAGGAATAGATAATATTATCTTTAGAGAATTAATGGATTATGATGAACAGAGTATGTGTAATATAGAAAAGATGGCCTATAATAAGAGAAATAAAGTAAGACTTAATGATGTTTGGAAAGAAGTAGATAAAGATAAAAGGTTTGTGCCATATCGTAATTTATTAGGTTATTACTATTATGTAGAAATGTATAATTATCATAATGTTGTAGTATGTAGTGAATCTGCTGATTTAAAGGTTCAAGCTAAAGAGAAGAGTAATAATCAAGATATTGTTTATGAAATGGTATTTCATCCTAATGGGAATTTAAATGGTAGTTGGGTAGATAAAGAAGATATTTTATTAAAGTATGATAAAGAAGTTAAATAAACATGTTATAGTAACAGGGATTCCAAGAGCAGGAAAGACAACTCTTAGTATGGAATTAAGTAAATATGGATATATTCATTATAGAATGGATGCAATAAAAAGAAGTATATGTGAGATATTTGGTTTAGATGGTCATAATTGGAATGATGTGAGCCGAATAATGAGTAGAATGATAAAGACAATGATTGAAGAGAATAAAACAGATATAGTGGATTTAAACGAGTATTATGTGATAGATACATGTCATTTATTACCTAAAGATATTAAGTTAATTCCTAAAGATACAATAGTTGTATATCTTGGTTATGCTGATATATCATTAGAAGATAAATTAAAAGAAATAGAAAAGTATGATAAAGATAATTATTGGACGAAGACGATTGATAAAGAATCTTTAAGAAGAATGATAAAAGCTAATATAGAATATAGTAAAGTTATTAAAGAAGAGTGTTTAAAATATAAGATAAAATATTTTGATACTAGTTATAATAGAGATATAGTAATTAAAGAAATTATAGATTATATTATAAATAGTAATTAGAAAGAGGCATAAGATGAAAACATTTAAAAGAATAATTGAAGAATTAACTAAAAGAGGAGAAACAATAGCAACCATGGAATCTTGTACAGGTGGAGGAGTAGCTGATGCAATAACTTCGATAGAAGGAGCTTCTGAAGTATTAAAGTTTAGTGCTGTTACTTATTCTAATGAATATAAAATTAAAATGGGTGTAGATAAGAAAGTAATAGATAAATATAGTGTTTATAGTATAGAGACAGCTCATGAAATGGCTTTAAATATTAGCAAATTTGCTAATTCAGATATTGGGATAGGTATTACAGGTAAATTAAATAGAGCAGATCAAAATAATAATTTTGGTAAAGATAATGAAGTATTTATTAGTATTTTATATAAAGATAAATACTATGATATGGATATTAATGTTGATAAGAAGAGTAGAAAAGAAAATAAAGAAGTTATTATCGAATTAATTATAGATAAGTTAGGTGAGATATTATGGGAAGAAGGATCAATAAAGTAAAATTATTTGTTAATGATAATGAACAATCAGTTATTGTAGCTAAAGATATAGAGTTAGAACTTAAGAAATATGGTTTTAATATAGTAGGAAGAGGCTATGATTTAGCTATCTCAGTAGGTGGAGATGGATCTTTTCTTAGAATGGTTAAAGAAACTAAGTTTAATCCTAATATTTATTATATAGGTATTAATAGTGGAACATTAGGTTTCTTACAAGAAATAGATATTAAAGATTGTGTAGATTTTGTTAAAAGATTAAATTCTGATAAATATAAAATAGAAGATGTTAATATTCAAACAACTAAAGTAATTACAGAAGAAGGTATATATAATTTTGATTCTTTAAATGAAATAGTAGTTAGAAATAGAGAATTTAGTACTTTAAAAGTTCCAGTATATGTTGATGATGAATTATTAGAAAATTTTACTGGTGATGGTTTACTTATTAGTACAAGTACTGGTAGTACAGCTTATAATATGAGTTTTGGTGGTAGTATTGTCTATAATACTTTAAATACTTTATCTATAACACCAGTAGCTCCTTTAAATAATAAAGTATTTAAAACATTAATTAATACTTTAATAGTACCAGGAGATAAAGTAATAACTCTGTTACCTAATAAAGAATATAATAATTTATTTATTCAAGTAGATGGCGTTAATAAAATGATAGATAATGTTATTAAGATTGAAACAAGAATAAGTAATAAAAGTATTAAATGTATTAGAATGAATGATTTTCATTTTATAAAAGTAATAAATGATAAGATTTTAACTAAGTAGGAACTAGAGATAGTTCTTTTTCTTTACATAATATTTTATAATAAAAATGAAACTTTAAGTTTATTAATAACGATATTATTATTAGAGGTGATAAAATGAACGTTCAAGATGCCTTAAAAATATTTAATAAATATTATAATGATACGTTGAAAATGTCTTAAAATATGTAGTTTGTAAATGTTTAAATATGAATGATATTGAAGATATTATGCAGGAGATATATTTAGGTGTTTACAAAGTAGTATTAAAAGGTAAAGAGATTAATAAATCTTATATAATGGGAATAGCTAATAAGAAAGTTAATGATTATTATCGTTTTAAATATAAAGATAAGTTAATAGCTTTATTTAATAAAGATGATGAAATAGATAATATTAAGAGTGATATAGATATTGAAAAGAGTATAGTTATTAAATATGATACTGAATTAGTATGGGAATTTTTAAAAAAGAAAAAAGTTATTATATTTAAAATATTCTATTTATATTATAAAAGTGGTTTAAAGATTAAAGATATTGCTAAGGAATTAGATATAACGGAAATGAAAGTTAAGAATTATTTATATCGAACGCTTCATGAACTTAATGAATATTTAGAGAATGAAGGTGATAAAGATGAGTAAGAAGACTTTAAATAAGATATTTGAAGAGAAGATAAATAAAGAAGAGATAAGGAAGAATATTTTAAATAAAGTTAATAAACATAGTGTTGATTATTTTAAGATAGTTAAAGTAGGAATCTTAGTTGGTTGTATAGTATTAATAGTATTTTTAAGTATGAATGGAAGAAATGATACACCAGTAGGTGATTCTTTAATAAAATATGATGATAGTATTAAATCTAATACTAATAAATTAATTAATGATAGTCAGTATGCTTTTATAGGATTAGTTACAGAAGATAAAGATAATAATGACTTTTATAAAGTTATTGTTTATGAGAATATTAAAGGAGAATTAGTTAAAGCGCCGGCGATTGAAGTTAAAGGAGATAATGTTTTGTTAGAAGTAACAAGTATTTACTTATTTACGGCACAATTAGAAAACCATGACTTAGTTTTAAAGAATCAAGAAAATGCTAATCTATTAATTACTTTAGGTGCTAATAATACATATGATAGTAATTCATTAGGAATATCTGATGAAATAAAAGAGAAAATTAAAATAATAAAGGATGAATATAATAAGAATGTTGATTATACAGACACTTATAAAGAATTATCTAAATATGATGTTAATTATAAGGAGTAAGATATGAAAAAGAAATGGTTTATAATATGTTTAATTGTTATTTTATTAGTAGGTTTAATTGTAGGTGGTATCTTTTTATTAAAAGATAGTAAGATAGATAATAAAGAGAATCAAGAAAATAAAGAATTAGTAATAGATAAAGAATCTTTAGAGTATGTATATAATCAAGGTATAGTTAAAAAATATGGAGATATTAGAAATATACCTAGTGATTATAGTCAAGATAAGGCGATAGAAGATAAAGTTTATGTAAGTACTTATGATGAAGTTTATAATAATGAAATAATAGAAAAGTTTTATGAATCTTATAAAAATAAACAAGAATGTTTTATGAGAATTATGAGATATACATTAGAGGGAGATCCTATTATTACTGATGTTTTGTATGATAAAGATAAAGTTTATGTGGTAGAAGATAATAGAAGAGATAGATATGCCAGTGAAGGAAATGTAACACTTAAAGTATTTGATAAGTTTGGTGTAGAAAAAGATCGTGATGAATACTATTGGACTGCTTATAATGGAGATAATAATGAAGTAGAAGATGATAACTACTGGTCCTTAGCTAATGTAGATAATGAATATATTAATAAGTTAAATAAAGAAAATATAGTTATTGAAAAAATGGATATAGATAAGTTCTATGAGATAACTTTAAAGAATGATATTGAAGATGTTAGATCTTTAGATAAAGATTATTCATTTGATGATACTAAGAAAGATAAATGTAATATTGAGGGAGATAATGCCTTTTGCTTTAATACTTTAGATAATTTTATTAAAGATTATAAGGATAAGAAAGCTACTGCTATTAGAATAGTTACTAATAGTGACAATGGTATTATTATAAAAGATGTTTATTATGATAATGATTTAGATAAAATATATTTAGTTGTTGATAATTCAAGAGTTAATAACATACCTAATAAAGATATTAAATTGTTAGAATACGTTAAAATTCGTGAATACTCTTCTAATAAAACAAATAAAGTTGATTTAATAGCAGATGGTATTCAAGATGATTATTACTTATGTGATTGTATTTGGGAAGATGATGAAGTCTTTGGTGTAGTGTAATTTAAAAGAACTAGCGATAGTTCTTTATTTTTTGTAGATAAATTTATGAGTACCAAAGTAACTTAAACGTTCAATGATTTCTGCTACTTCATCGACATCTTTATCAAAGTCATTTTTTACCCAGTAGTTAACGACTCCTAAAGCACCATTAAAGATGAAGACTGAAGCATACTCAATATCTTCATCACTTAGATTAGGTAAGTCATTCTGCCATTTCTGCTTACATTTGTCGTAAGCTAGTTCTAAAATATCATTTAAAAAATATACATTATTATTAGTATTAAATAATATCTTAACTAACTCTTTGTTACTTAAGAAGACGGTTAGTAAATCTTTAGTAAAACTGGATACGGAATAATCAACGTTAGTATTAGAGGGAACGGCTTCTTTTAGTTCGCTTACAAAGTCATCTTCAATTTTATCAAGTAAATCATAGACATCTAAATAATAACGATAGAAAGTTGCACGATTAATATCAGATAACTTACATATTTCACTAACGGTAATTTTCTTAATATCTTTTTCTAGTAATAAATCAATAAATGTATTTCTAATAATTTTCTTAGTATATTTTATTCGACGATCCATATGACACCTCTTTTATTAAACAATATCTTTTTATGTGTTTAATATTTAACAATCTTAGTAAATATTGATGATTGATGTATTTATCGAGTTAATTATATAATACATTTGTAAGTTATGCAACAGATGTTTAATAACTTAAGGAGGAATCTAAATGAAAATATTAGATAAAGTAATTAATAAGATTAAATATAAACATCCATGGGATAAGTATTATAAGAAAGATGAAAGAGATATTGAAGTACCTAATGTATCTTTATATGAACATCTAAAAGAGAAGAATAAAGATAATATGGATAGTGTAGCTATTAATTATTTTAATAAGAAGATGACTTTTAGATATTTTTTTGGGGAGATTAATTTATGTGCTAAAGCTTTAAGAAGTCAAGGGATAAGACCAGGTGATGTTGTAACTATTTGTATGGCGAATACACCAGAAGCAGTTATATCTTTTTATGCAGTTAATAAAATAGGGGCGATAGCTAATATGATTCATCCCTTATCAGCTGAAGAGGAGATAAAGAATTCCTTAATTACCACTAATAGTGTGATGTTAATTGCCATTAATCTAAGTTATAAAAAGATTAAAGAGATAGTCGATGAGACGAATGTCTATAAAACAATTATTGTTTCACCTGGGGATTCAATGCCAGTACTTTTAAAAGTTGGATATTATATTACGCAAGGTAGAAAAGTAGAAGTACCTAAAAAGAGTGAAAGTAATATGTATTGGAATGACTTTATGGCGAGAGGTAAAAGTTTTACAGAGAAGGTATTAGCGAAAACAACTAAAGATCAACCAGCCGTTATTTTACATAGTGGAGGAACGAGTGGAACACCTAAGAATATTGTTTTAACAAATGGTAATATAAATGCCGTAGCTAAACAAGCAGAAATAGTATTCTATGATATTAATAATACTGATAGAGCATTAGCAGTATTACCTTTATTTCATTGTTTTGGTTTAGTAGTTTGTGTACATGGACCAATGTGTTTAGGAGCTAGTACAATCTTAGTACCACAATTTGATGCTAAAAGATTTGATAAATTGATTACAAAATATAGACCAACTTTTATACCTGGGGTGCCAACATTATTTGAAGCACTATTAACTAATAAACATATGGATAATGTTGATTTATCTTATGTTAAATATGTTATTTCTGGAGGAGATTCATTAAGTGTAGCCAAGAATGAAGTAGTTAATAAATTCTTAAAGAGTCATAATTGTCAAAGAAATATTATTCAAGGTTATGGAATGACTGAAACAACAGGACCAGTTACATTTGGATCTATGGGATCAGATGTCTTAGGTAGTGTCGGAATTCCTTTACCTGGTAATGAAGTTAAAATAGAAGGTGTTGAAACAAGAGAAGAAGTACCATTTGGTGAAGTAGGAGAAATATGTATTAGTGGACCAACAGTAATGCCAGGTTATCTAGATAACGAGAAAGAAACTAATGATATCTTAGAAAAAGATAATAAAGGTAAGATATGGGTTCATACGGGAGATTTAGGTTATATGAGAGAAGATGGAGTAGTATTTTTTACTTCAAGATTTAAAAGAATGCTTATTGTGTCTGGTTATAATGTATATCCATCACATATTGAAGAAGTTATTATGGAACATGAAGCAGTACTTAATTGTGGAGTTATAGGTATACCTCATCCATATAAAGTACAAGTACCTAAAGCTTATATTGTTTTAAATAATGGTATTAAAGTTACTAATAAAATTAAAAATGATATTAAAGAATATTGTGAAAAGAATCTTGCTAAATATATGTTACCTAAAGAATATGTCTTTAGAGAATCTTTACCTAAAACAATGATAGGTAAAGTAGATTATCGTGAGTTAGAAAAAGAAAATAAATAAAATAATTAATAATATGTTATGATATTAAAGTGGTAAGAGGTGTTAGAAGATGAAAGTTGGAATACCTAGAGCTTTCTTATATTATAGATATCATGTATTATGGGAGACTTTCTTTGAAGAGTTAGGTGTAGAATATATCGTAAGTCCTGAAACTAATAAAGATATCTTAAGAAGAGGAGCAACGCATGCAATAGATGAATCTTGTTTATCAAGTAAGATATATACTGGACATGTTGATTATTTAATTGATAAATGTGATTATATTTTTATACCTCGAGTTGCGACTTTTGGTAATACAAAAGAAATAGTATGTTCTAAGTTTCAAGCTATCTATGATGTGATTAAAAATACTTATAGGGAGAAAGATTTAAAGATATTATATTATAGTATTGATGTTCATAATAAAGATACAGAATTAAAAGCTTTTATGAAGATGGGTAAGTTCTTAGGAAAGAATAAAGCTCAAGTATTAAAAGCTTATTATATAGCTAAACAAGCAGAGAAAACACATAAAATATTAGATATACGTAATCAAGAAAAAGTACTTGAAGAAAGTAAAAAATTAAAGATATTAATTGTATCACATCCATATAATATATATGATGAATATGTCGGTAAACCAATACTTGATACTTTAAAAGATTTAGATTGTGAAGCAATATTAGCTTGTGTAGTAGATGAAAAGAAAGCTAAAGAAAGAGCTAAAGTAATAAGTGCGACTTTACCTTGGACTTTTAATAAAGAATTAGTAGGAGCTATTAGTATTTATAAAGATAAAGTAGATGGAATTATCTTAGTATCTTCTTTTCCTTGTGGGCCAGATTCTTTAGTTAATGAAATGATTGTTAGAAGATTAAAAGATAAACCTATTATTAATTTAGTATTAGATGGTCAAGAAGGAACAGCAGGAATGGAAACAAGACTAGAAAGTTTTGTTGATATTATAAGACTTAGAAAGGAAAAAGAAGATGAAGAAGAGTAGTAAACCTAAAGTATATTTTCCTAGATGGGAATCTTATAATGTAGCTGTTGAACATATTATTAGGAATGGTCTTGATTGTGATTATTTATATGCGAAACCAATTACGAGAAGAACATTAGAATTAGGGACTAAGAACTCTCCTGATTTTGTATGTACACCATTTAAATATATTTTAGGTGGTTATATAGAAGCAATAGAAGAGGGAGCAGACACGCTAATTCAAGTAGGTGGTTTATGTAGATTAGGATATTATGGTGAACTACATGAACAAATACTTAGAGATTTAGGTTATAAAGATATAAACTTTGTTAATATGGCTAATGCTAGTTTTAAAAATCCATTAAGTTTTTATGATGAATTTAAAAAAATAAATCCTGATTTAAGTTTAAAAAAAGTAACTGAAGCTTGTTTAGTAGCTGTTAAGATGGTAGAAATAATTGATAAAGTAGAAGATTATATTAGACAGAATGTTGGTTTTGAAGTAGTAGAAGGATCTTTTGATAAACTACATCAAGAATTTTTAGATGATTTAAGAGATGTAGAAGATAAGAAAGAACTTAATGTACTATATAAATTATATAAAAAGAAATTTAAAAAGATTGAAGTAAATAAACCTAAAAATCCTTTAAAAGTTGGTTTTGTAGGTGAATACTATACAATTATGGATGGATTTAGTAATCACTATATGGAAAAAGAATTAGCTAAAAAAGGAATTGTTATTTATCGCTGGATGAATTTATCAAATAGTATATTAAATCCACAGACTAAAGAAGTTAAACAAAGTATTAAGAATTATGCTAAGTATGATATGGGTGCTACAGCAATGTATACGATAAAAAAAGCTTTAGATTATGCCAAAGATGGAGTAGATGGCATTATTCATGTTAAGAGTTTTGGTTGTACACCAGAAATAGATACAATGCCAGTATTACAAAGAATATCTGAAGATTATAAGATACCAGTTATTTATTTTAGTTTTGATAGTCAGACTAGTGATGTAGGTATTAATACGAGAATAGAAGCATTTTATGATATGATCATGATGCGAAAGGAGCAGAAGAAGTAATGAAAAAAGCTTATTTAGGGGTTGATATAGGGTCAATTTCAACTAAAGGTGTTATTATAGATGAAGATAATAAAATATTAGCTAGTGAGTATATATGGACGGAAGGAGATCCAATAGGAGCAGTTAAAAGACTTATTAGTATTTTAAAAGTTCAATTTAATCCTAAGAAATATAAAGTAGTAGGGGTTGGAACAACTGGTTCTGCTCGTAAGTTAATTGGTGTTATACTAGGAGCTAATGTAGTTAAAAATGAAATTACGGCTCATGCAATAGGAACATTATCTTTATATCCAGATGTCAGAACAATATTTGAAATAGGGGGACAAGACTCTAAAATAATTATTTTAGATAATGGAATAGTTGTTGATTATGCGATGAATACTTTATGTGCAGCTGGTACTGGTTCATTTTTATCTAGTCAATCTAAGAGATTAGGTTTAGAAGTAGAAGAATTTGGTCCTTTAGCTTTAAAGAGTAAGAATCCCACTAATATAGCAGCAAGATGTACAGTATTTGCCGAGAGTGATTTAGTACATAAGGCCCAGATTGGTCATAAGAAAGAAGATATAGTAGCCGGTTTATGTAAGGCGGTTGTTACTAATTACTTAAATAATGTCGGTAAAGGTAAAAAGATATTACCACCGATTGTATTCCAAGGTGGGGTATCAAAAAATGTCGGTGTTATTAAGGCATTTGAAGATGCTACCGGAGAAGAAATTACAGTCGATCCTAATTCACATTTAATGGGAGCTTTAGGAGTAGCTATCTTATCTAAAAAAGAAAAAGAAGTAGAATTTAGTTTTGATATTGAAGATATCGTATTTGAAACTAAAGGTATCGAATGTAAAGGTTGTGCTAATAACTGTGAAAGAATATGTATTTATAAAGATGGTGAACTAATTGATGCTTGGGGAAATAAGTGTGATAAGGGAGCTATCAAAGTAAAGAGTAAGGCATAAGAAAAGTACTTTTAGCAAGTACTTTTTATTATGTTATAAAGTTCATTCCAATCCGTAGTTTGTAAGCCTTTAAAAGAATCATTATGATTAAATAAAATAGCTTTTTTACCTAATTCTAAAGCTTTATTAATATGTTTAATATCATCATCGATTATTAAATCGATATCTTTTTCAAGTAAGAATTCAGCTTTATCTCTTACGTTAGTATATAAAGTATCTATAGCAATATCATTTTGTTTAAACCATTCTTTAGTTTGACCTTTTAAGTCTTTGTACTTCTTATCAGGACGGGATGTAATAACACATAACTCATAACCATCTTGATTTAACTTCTTAATAACTTTAGAAGCATTCTCTTTAAAAGTAGGAGAGAATGTTAACTCTTCACGATATATATCCCAAAATGTTTGAACGTATGCATCATCAAAATCATTTATTGTAGCTGGTAAATCTTTAGTATATCCTTCTTTAGGATACTCTTTAATATATCTTTGCCATATTCTTTTTTGAACATCTTTAGTATTAACTAAAGTATCATCTATATCAATACCTATCTTCATAATTAACCTCTTTTTAAATAAAAATTAAATTTAATTAAGTATATCATATTTTTTTAATATTTTATGATATAATGTTTTTGTGAGGTGTTATTAATATGATGTATAAAAGTGAAGAAGAATTTTTAAAAGCTTATAACCCAAATGCTTATGATAGAATTTCTTTAACTACAGATATACTTATATTAAGCATTAGTGATGAAGCATCTACTAATTATCGTAAATCTAATAAAAAGTATATGAGTGTTTTATTAGTTAAAAGAGATGATTATCCTTTTAAAGATAAATGGTGTTTACCTGGTGGTTTCTTAAGAGTAGATGAAGAGTTAGAAGATTGTCCTAAGAGAATATTAGCGCAAGAAACTAATTTACATGATATATACTTAGAACAATTATATTCTTATGGGGGAGTTAATAGAGATCCACGTATGAGAATAGTATCCGTTTCTTATATGGCTTTAGTAGATAAGAATAGATTAAAAGATAAATTAAGTCCGAATGCCTCATGGTTTAATATTAATTATTTTGAAGAAGAAGATAATGTATTAGTTATATTAGATAATGGTACTGATACTATTAAATTTAAGATAAAGAAGACTTTAAAAGAATTAACGACTGATAGATATAAATTTGAAATAGCTGAAAATAATGATTTAGCTTTTGATCATCCATTAGTTATATGGGCTGGTATAGAAAGATTAAAGAATAAAATAGGTTATACTGATGTTGTCTTTAATATGATGCCAGAGTTATTTGCTTTAGGGGATTTACAACAAGTATATGAAGTTATTTTAAATAAGAAGTTATTAGATCCAGCTTTTAGAAGAATTATTGCGGATAAAGTAGAAAAGACAGATCAAGTTCAAACGGGGGCTGGTCATCGTCCTTCAGCATTATTTAGATACAAAAAGAGTACTAAGAAATAAATTAGTACTTTTTTTAATACAATTCTTTACATGTGCCTGGCTCTGGAACATAAAAGCAATGGTTTTTATAAGATCCAGCTAATTTTTCACCATACCAGGTACTTTTACAAGATTTATTAGTTCCAGGAGCATAAAACCAGAGGGCATGAGTAGCTGGGTGATAGTATTCACCATTTAAAACTCTTTTAGCAAGATTCTTTTCAGTAGTAGTTGCACTACCTTGAAATAGAGAACTTTTAGTACCAACAAATTGATTAGGTTGATAAATAGCATCTGTTATAGTTCTAATATCCGAAAAAGTAAGACATGTAGCAAGAGCACGATTAACAACAACATTACCAACCATTAACATACCTAAACTTCCTTCATTTAAAGCTTCAGCACGCATTATTCTAGCTAATAAATCTAATTCTTTAGAAGTATAGTTTAATAACATAAATATTCACCTAATATATGGTATGTTAAAGATGAACAAAAGTAAAATAAATAATTAAATTATTTTACATTAAGAAACCTCACAATTCCTTTTTCTTGTTTCATTGGAGTCTCCTCCTCCACAAGCCTAACTTCCGATGGTCGCCACCGTACAATATTTTTATTTCTTTTTTACTTATTTTTTCTTTTATTCCTTAACTTATTTGATAACTCTTAAACAATCCTTCAATCATTATATTTATACTCGCATTTATATCTCTATCTATTTCTAATCCACAATTTTTACATTTATATTTTCTTTTACTTAAGTTTTTCATCTCTACTTCTTTATGATTACATCTTGAACATATCTGACTACTGGCATAATATCTATTTACTTGATAGAATTTCTTACCGAGCCATTTACATTTGTACTTTAATCTTCTTATAATGTCTCCCATTGTGGAATTAGTAATAGATTTTCTTAGAGATTTTTTAGATTCTTCTATCATTTTTTGTATACTTAAATCTTCACTTATTATAATGTCATAATCCTTTGTTATTTTACTTACGAT
>CANPXB010000020.1 GCA_947585595.1 uncultured Bacilli bacterium | reverse complement strand
TATACGCCGAAGATAGCTAACGCAAAAATAGGTAGTCGCCAATTTTTTTTTGCTTTAAATTGGGAAGAGGGGAATACCCCACCAAAAAAGCCTAATGATGCATATTTTTTCTTTATGTAAATATAATAAAAATAAATATCAAAAAGTATTGTAATACAAACAAATGTATGATAAAATATTTATAGTAAAGAAAGGGTAGAGTTATGAAAGGACGCGTAAAATGGTGGAGTAAAGAAAAAAGTTGTGGTTTTATCGAATACAATAATCATGAAAGTATATTTGCTCATTTAGATGAAACTACTAAACCTAATAAATCTTTATGTGAGAATCAAGAAATCGAGTTTCTACTTGAAAAGAAAGATAGTTCTCTTTATATAAAATTGATTCCCCAAAAACCTCAAGACTTTTAAAGTCTTTTTTTTGTGTCTTAAAGATTGAATTACTATTTAAAACTTGTTAGTATTATAAAAAGAAAAGGAATAAAGCTTATGAAAAAATATCTTATTAACATCTTTCTTATCATCGTATGGATGTTTACCATTTTTCATTTATCAAATCAAACTGGAGTTACTTCTAAAAATACCAGTAATAGTTTTATAGTTAAAATAGTTACGATAGTTAGTAATAAAGAATTAAGTCCTGAAGAACAAACTAAATTAACTAAAAACTATTCTAAAATCGTTCGTAAAACCGCTCATTTTACTGCTTATTTCATCTTAGCTTTCTTAGTATATCGTCTATATTATAAAATGTATGGTATTAGTTCTAAAGCTTTCCTATATACTTTAATATTATGTTTTATCTATGCTTGTAGTGATGAGTTGCACCAGTCTTTTATAAGTGGTCGTTCTTGTGAACTACTAGATGTTTTTATTGATACTTGTGGTTCATTATTATCCACAACTATTTTTACATATCTTTATCACAAAATAAAAAAAGCCCATTAAGGCTTTTTAACTATATGGCGTCCCCAGGCAGAATCGAACTGCCGACCTATCGCTTAGGAGGCGATCGCTCTATCCTACTGAGCTACGAGGACTTAAATATATAAATTATTATATCAAATGTCTTTAAAAAAATAAATTGTATAAAAATAGTAATTAATATATACTAAGTATATAGTAAGAAGTGTGAGAATATGCAAAATAAAAGAGAGTTAAAACTAATTTTATTTTTAATTGTTATTTTTCTTATTGTTAGTGCAACTATTCCTTTAGTTTTAAGATATTCAATTCATCAAAATGATAAACATCATGCAAGTAAACCTTCAATTCCTGTTGAAAAACCAATTGATTCCTTACCAGATTTAGGTACAACTATAAGTATTAATGCAATTGGTGATTGCTTATTAAATCGTGATACTCATTTTAATTATGGGGATAGGGGATATGATAAAGTTTTTGCCAAAAATGGTCCTGATTACTTCTTAGCTAATTTTAAAGATATGTTTAGTCGAGATGACTTAACTATTGCTAACTTAGAAACAGCTATTACTAATGCTGATGAAAGCTATCGTGTCGAAAAGGTTTACAACTTTAAAGCTCCCGCTGAATATCTAAAAATTTTAACTAATTCAAGTATTGATGTTGTTAATATTGCAAATAACCACACTTATGATTATGGTTCTAAAGGTTATCAAGATACTAAAAACAACTTAGATCAAGTTCATCTACCTTATTATGGTAATGATAGTTATTCTATTTTACAAGTTAAAGACGTTAAAATAGGATTAGCCGGTTTATATTGTGCGGAAGATGAAGTAACTGATTGTAAACCTGATACTTTAAAAGCTCTTAATTACTTAAAAAATCAACAAGTTGATATGATTATAATGACTTATCACTGGGGAATTGAATTAGCTTTACAACAAAGTAAATCCCAAGAATCCCTTGCTCATTATGCAATTGATAATGGAGCTGACTTAGTCTTAGGTCACCATCCTCATTGTCTGCAAGGCATTGAATTATATAAAGATAAATACATTGTTTATAGTTTAGGAAACTTTACCTTTGATGGTCATTGGAATCCAACTTATTATGAAACAATGGTTTTTCATGCTGATTTAACTTTTAAAGACAAACAACTAACTTCTTCAAAAATTAAAGTTATACCTGCTATGGTTTCATCAACACCTAAACCAATTAATGATTATAAACCTCGCTTAGCTGAAGGTGAAGAAAAAACTAAAATATTAAATCAAGTTCAAGAGCATAGTAAAAACGTCACTATTACCAGTTGATGTTTTTAATGCCATCTACTTAACACTTCTACTAAATGATAATATTAAAATATCTTAATTTTATGTTACAATAAAAAAGAAGTGATTTTTATATGAATATGAAAGAAGAAAGTAAACCATTAATTTTTAGTATGTTAATAAACTTTATTTGTTCATCTACTAAATTATTAGTTGGTGTATATTGTCAAAGTAAATCAATGATCGCTGATGGATTTCACTCAATATCTGGTTTTATAACGGATATTATTGCATACTTTGGTACAAGATTAAGTTATAAAAAAGCTAATAAGAAATATCCCGATGGCTTTGGCCGTGTTCAATATATTATTGATCTCTTTATTGCCACAGTTATCTTTTTAATGGGTGCTTATACTATCTATAATAGTATTGTTAATCCATCTCATCCCATTAATGTCTTGTGGATAATTGTTATTATATTCACAGTTATTTTAAAATTAATTAATTCCCGTTTTTTAATGATGAAAGGTTTAAAACATAACAGTCCTATTTTAATTACTACTAGTAAAGAATCAGAAGATGATATGATTACTTCCTTAGGTGTTGTTATTATTATCATTCTTTCGCAGTTCTCTAATCAATTTTCCATATTACAATATGCGGACTCTGTTGGTGGTGTTATCTTAGGTATTCTAATTATTAAAACAGCTCTTGGTTTATATAAAGATAATGTCTTATCATTACTCGGCGAAGTAGAAGATAACTATGAAATAGAAACGCATATTAAATCAATACTATCTAAATATGATGAGATAACTTTTAAAGATATGGAATTAGTTCGTAATGGTAATTATTATACTTTAGAATTATATATTAATATCTTAAAGAATATTAGGGTATATAAATTATTAACAATTGAATCAGAGATTCGTAATAAAATAAAAAAACTAAGATATCATATTAAATTTATTGATATTAATTTAGGTCATAAATTAGAAGATAAAGCTACTAAAGAGTAGTTTTTTTCTTTGTTTTTTGTTAATATTAATAATAGAGAGTAAGTGGGTGATAACATGGCTGATTCCTCTAAAAATATTAAAGTTAAAGACATTCCTTTAAAAGTTAAAAAAGCTAAAATAGCTAAAGCTCATAAGAGTTCTGTTCTATCTTATAATGCGCTACCCATCTATTTAATTATAGCTTTAATTTTAATTAACATAATCTTATTAGCTAATTACGTATCAACACGTGAAAAAAATTCACCTACGTATGATAACTCTAATGAAAGAATAGATATTAAAGCTAGTAAACTAGGTAGTTGGCAAGACCAAAATAATCAATTACTTATCTTTGCTGAAGATAACAATTTCTATTGGTATACTTCATCTACTACCCAAAATGATAATTACTATCAAGGTACATATAATTACCAAACTGGTTTAGAAGCTTTAAAAGAAATGGGTTATACCGAAGACGAATTCTATCTTACCTTTGGTAATGATATATCTTTAGATAATGTTTATTCTATTAATATTTTTCCATCTCTTTTAATTAATAATCATCGAGATCTAACTTCGATTAAATTAAAACCTAATGAAACATGGTGGTATTTATTAATTATTAAAAATAATGATACAGCCATTGGTTATAATAAAACCCTTGATTTACGTTATAATTTAACAAAATATCAAAGCAGATAATTAATCTGTTTTTTTTCTTTCATAGAATATCTTTCTAATATATGATAAAATAAATATGTAAGTTAATTAATATATTAATTTATAAAGGATGCGATATAATGAAAGACCCAATGTTTTATAAAATAATAAGACCATTACTTAAAGTCTTTATGAAAGTGGTTTTTCATCCCACATATATAGGTTTAGAAAATATTCCTAAAAAAGGACCATATATTTTAAGTGGTAATCACACTAATAACTTTGATAGTGTTTTACTAGTTACTTGTACTAAAGATGTTATTCATTTTTTAGCTAAAGATTCCTTATTAAAAGGCTGGAAGAAAATTATCTTTAAGAATATGGCTATTATTCCTGTTAATCGTTCCATTCATGATAAAGGTGCCTTAAATAATGCCATTGCAGCTTTAAAAGAAAATAAAGTAATTGGCATCTTCCCCGAAGGAACCATCAATCGTACTAAAGATATCGTCATGTCTTTTAAAATAGGGGCAGTTAAAATGGCTCATGACACTAATTCATCAATTGTCCCATTTATTATAACTGGTAAGTACAAACCATTTAAAAATGACTTAACTATTGAATTTTTAAAACCATATAAAATAAAATCAGATGATTTAACTAAAGAAAATGAAAAACTTATGCAAATAATTAGTAAAAAATTAGAAGAAAAGAGGAAATAATATGGGAATTTTAGATATGAAGTTTTTTAGCTTTATTGGTTTAAAGAAAAAACCTAAAGCTAAATGGGGCAAATATTATTCTAAGCAACAAATGAATTTTGATGTTCCAAATATTTCTATATACAAATATATTAAAGATAAATCTTTAGAAAACAACTATAAAAATCATATTGCTATTGAATACTTTGGTACTAAAATGACTTATCATGAATTCTACCAAAATATTGATTTAGTTGCTCGTTCCTTTTTAAGTCAAGGAATTCGTCGTGGTGATGTTGTCACTGTATTATCAGCCAATATACCTGAAGCTGTGATATCTTTCTACGCGCTTAATAAAATAGGTGCTATTGCTAATATGATTCACCCATTATCAAGTGAAAATGAAATTAAAGAAGCTTTAAAAAGATATTCAACAGTTATGTTAGTTGCCATGGATATTACCTATAGTAAAATAAAAAATATTTTAGCAGAAACTGAAGTATATAAAACAATTATTATTTCCGCTAAAGACTCTATGTCTACATTAATGAAAATCGGTTATGAAGTAACACAAGGTTATAAAGTAGAAAAGCCTAAAAAGAGTGAAGATTTCTTATATTGGAAAGATTTCATTAAACATGGTGAGCATTATACTACTGAAAAAGTTGCTGAAAATACTAAACGTGATACCCCAGCTGTTATCTTACATAGTGGAGGTAGTACTGGTACACCTAAAGGTATTGTTTTATCAAATGGTAACTTTAATGCTGCAACAATGCAAGCTGAAAGAGCTTTACCAGATTTAGATAAACAAGATATTATCTTAGCTATAATGCCTATTTTCCATGGCTTTGGTCTATCTGTAAGTATTACTGATGCCTTTGCTGTTGGAGCTAAAGTAGTTTTAATTCCTACTTTTAAAGCTAGTGAATTTGATAAGCTACTCACTAAACATAAACCAAGCGTTTTAGTTGGCGTTCCAACTTTATTTGAAGCATTAACTACTAATCCGCGTATGGATAAAGTAGATCTATCTAACTTAAAATATGTTATTGCTGGTGGTGATACTCTAAACGCTGAACGTGTTAATAATATTAATAAATTCTTACATGAACATGGTGCTAATACTAACTTAACCCAAGGCTATGGTATGACTGAAGCTGTCGCCGCCATTACTTTCGACTTGAAATTTGCTTCTCGTCCTGGTACAGTTGGTATTCCATGGCCAGGTACTTATGTTTCTATTACTAAACCAGGTACTGATGAAGAAGTTCCAATTGGTGAAGAAGGCGAAATCTGTATCTGTGGTCCAACTGTTATGTTAGGTTACTACAACAATGAAAAAGAAACTAATGATGCTTTACATATTCATAAAGATGGCAACGTCTGGTTGCATAGTGGTGATATTGGTTCTATGGATAAAGATGGCTTTGTCTCTTATAAATCACGTATTAAACGTATGATTGTTACATCAGGATATAATGTTTATCCATCCCAAATTGAAGAAGTTCTAGAACAACACCCAGCTGTCATGGACTCATCAGTCATAGGTATCCCTCATCCATATAAAGTCGAAGTAGCTAAAGCTTACATCGCTTTAAAACAAGGATATAAAGATACTCCTAAATTACGTGAAGAATTATTAGAACTATGTAAAAAGAATCTTGCTGCATATTCAATTCCTAAAGAATTTGAATTTAGAAAAAGTCTACCTAAAACAATGATTGGTAAAGTTGACTTTAGAAAATTACAACAAGAAAATATCGAAAAACGTCTGGAGGAAAAAAATGGCAAAAAAGAAGTTTAAAGGTGAAACGGGTTACAAAATATTAACACCTATCATGCGTGTTTTATTCCGTTTATACTATAATCCTAAAATTGTTAATAAAGAACTAATTCCTAAAGAAGGAGCCTTACTTATTGCTAGTAATCATAAACATTTATTTGATCAATGTTTAACTATCATGGCTACTAAAAGAGTAATTCACTATATGGCTAAAAAAGAATACTTTGATGGTAAACTAGCTTGGTTCTTTAAAATGGTTGGTTGTATCCCAGTTAATCGTGCTATTCATGATGAAGCTGCTAAATCTGCTGCTTTAGATGTCTTAAATAGTGGTGGTGTAATTGGTTTATTCCCTGAAGGAACTAGAAATAAAACTAATGATGTCTTATTATTAGATTTTAAATTTGGTACTGTTTCCATGGCTCATAAAACTAATGCTACTATCGTACCTTGTGCGGTAACTGGTGATTATAAATTCCGTAGTAAAAACTTAATGATTAGATATGGTAAACCATTTATTGTCGATACTGACGATTTAGAAAAATACAATAAAAAACTTTCTAAAGAAATTGAAAAGCTTATTAAAGAAAACTTAAAAGCTACTAATCGTACTTTAGAAGAAGAACTTAATAGTCGTTGTCAAGATGCTTAAAATTAGAAACTTGCTTTCTAATTTTTCTATGTACAAAAAAAGTAAAAAATAATATAATAAGTGAGTGAAGAAAAGAGTGATTAAGATGCAAAAAAGTATTCCTATTACATTATTAACTGGTTATTTAGGAAGTGGTAAAACAACCCTTTTAAATCATATTCTAAATAATCAAGAAGGATATAAAATAGCTGTTATTGTTAATGATATTGGTGAAGTAAATATTGATGCTAACTTAATTGAAAAAGGTGGGGTAGTTAGTGGTAAAGATGATTCTCTAGTTGCTTTACAAAACGGCTGTATTTGTTGTACTTTAAATGCTGATTTATTAAAACAAATTCAAGATATTATTGAAACTAAAAAATTTGATTATATTATTATTGAAGCTAGTGGTATTTGTGAACCTATTCCAATCGCCCAAACTATTTGTGCTTTAGAAGATGCTTATGATGAATATAAAATGCCTAAACTATGTTACTTAGATTCTATCGTTTCTGTAGTAGATGCTAAACGTATGAGTGATGAATTTAATGCTGGTGGAGACTTACTAAACGATCATATCGATGATGAAGATATTGAAAACTTAGTAATTCAACAAATTGAATTCTGTGACACCATTATCTTAAATAAAGTTGATGAAGTATCTAAAAAAGATTTAGCAAGTCTTAAAGATGTTATTAAAGCTTTACAACCTAAAGCCGATATCATTGAAACTAATTATTCTAAAGTTGATTTAAAAGAAATCTTAGCTACGAAAAAATTTAATTTTGAAAAAGCAGCTACTTCATCAGGTTGGTATAGTGAATTAGACAAAGATGATAATGAAGAACATGAAGAACATGAACATCATCATGAACACGAAGAACATCATCACGAACATCATCATGATCATGACCATGGTGAAGTCGAAGAATATGGTATTAATACCTTTGTTTATTATCGTCGTGAACCAATGAATCGTAAAAAATTCTATGACTATGCCGGCAAAGCATGGCCTAAAAAAATTATTAGAGTAAAAGGTATTACTTACTTCGATGATGATAAAGATATGTCATATATGTTTGAACAAGCTGGTACTTTAAAAAATATTGGTGAAGCTGGTTTATGGTTAGCTGCTGAATCACCAAAACTCCAAAAAAAAGTTCTAGCAGCTAATCCTGACTTACAAAAAGACTGGGATCCATTCTATGGCGATCGTATGGTTAAATTAGTCTTTATTGGTAAAGGCATATCTAAAGAAGAAATATCTAAAGAATTAGATGAAATATAAAAAGGAGAATTACTATGAAAAAACCTCTTGTCTTATGTATCTTAGATGGTTGTGGTCTAAGAGAAGAAACTAAAGGTAATGCATTTAAAAATGCGCACAAAGAAACCTTTGATTATTTATGGAATAACTATCCTCATACTATATTAGAAGCTTCTGGTAAATTAGTTGGTCTACCAGAAGGCCAAATGGGTAACAGTGAAGTAGGCCATATGAATATTGGCGCCGGTAGAATTGTCTACCAACCATTAGAATTAATTAATAATGCTATTGAAACTAAAGAATTCTTTTCTAATGAAAATATCTTAAAAGTTATTAATCATACGAAAGAGAATAATTCTAAATTACATGTTATGGGTTTAATTAGTGATGGAGGAATCCATTCTCATACAAGACACTTAAATGCTGTAATTGATATGTGTAAAGAAAATGGTATTAAAGAACTATATTTCCATTTGTTTACTGATGGAAGAGATACTGATATCCATAGTGGTAAAGATTATGTTAAAAAATTAGAAGATAAAATTAAAGCTGATAACATTGGTAAGATTATTACAATTGGTGGTCGTTATTATGGTATGGATCGTGATAATAATTATGATCGTTTAAAAATTGCTTATGATGCAATTGTTTATGGTATCGGTGAACATGCTAATACTCCAGAAGAACTATTTACTAATTCTTATGCTAATGATGTTACTGATGAATTTATTAAACCTACTGTTTTAAATGATGGTAAGATTGAAGAAAATGATGGTATTATCGTCTTTAACTATCGTCCAGATCGCTTACGTGAAATGTGTACAGCTTTAACTAATCCAGACTTTAATGAAATGCCTGTTACTAAATTTAATAATATTAAACTAGTATCAATGATGGCTATTAATGACTCAGTTCATGGTTTAACTGCCTTTGCTTATCAAAACTTAGATAATCCATTCGGGGCTTATATTGACTCTTTAGGTCTTAATCAACTACGTATCGCTGAAACCGAAAAATATGCCCATGTTACTTACTTCTTTGATGGTGGTAAAGAAATAGAACTTAAAAATTCCAAACGTATTTTAGTTAATTCACCTAAAGTAGCTACTTATGATTTAAAACCCGAAATGAGTGCTGAAGAAGTAACTGATAAATTATTAGCTGAACTAGATAAAGACTATTTAGATGTTGTTATCTTAAATTATGCTAATGGTGATATGGTAGGTCATACTGGTGTTTATGATGCAGCTGTTAAAGCAGTTGAATTCTTAGATACATGTTTAAAAAGATTATATGCTAAAGTTGAAGAAAAAGAAGGTACTCTAATTATTACCGCTGATCATGGTAACTGTGATGTTATGATTAATGAAGATGGTTCACCATGTACAACTCATACAACTAATAAAGTTCCATTTATCATTACTAAAAAAGGATTAGAATTAAAAGATGATGGTAAACTATCAGATATTGCTCCAACTATGTTAAGTTTACTAAAGTTACCTATACCTGTCGAAATAAATGGTAATTCCTTAATTAAGTAAAACCCATAAAAAACTTATGGGTTTTTATTATGCCTATGATATAATTAATAATAGAGTAGAGGGTATTAATATGCGAGAAAAGCTTACTTTAGAAAAATTTAGAGAATTAAAAGCTAAGTTCTTAACTGAATATCAAAAATTTAGTCAACTAGCTGAAGAACAAGAAGAGTTTATTGAACAAAATGGTGAAGAAGAATTTATTAAACTTTATGGTGAATCAATAACTTCCATAATTAACGAGATAATAAGTTATGATTTAAGTGATATTCCTTATGAAGAATGGGATGGTGTCTTCCTTTTCTCTTTTGGTTCAGAACCATTAGATTTATCTTTAACTCATGGTAATTTTGATTTTGATGTTCTAGAAGGCATTGAATGTCCAAGTGGTGTTAACCTTAAAGGTTGTCATCTGCGTCATGTTGAACATTTATATCCTAAACTTCCTCGTCATAGTTTTGATGAAGAATTTATTTCTTCTCATCCTGATTTGTTTTTATCTCCCAGTTTTAGTGAAGAATTTGAAACTAAATTTCTTACTTCAAAACTAGAAATATCTGATTTACTTTCTCTAAGTGATGAACAACTAATTGAATTATCTTCTAAAAACAATAAAAACTTTTTAAATTACAAAAATAATACAAATAGTATGTTTAATTATCTAATTGAATATTATAATTTACCAAAGGCACTTGCTATTTATAAATCTAATCCCGAATATCTTAATGAATTATCTATCGTTCTTAGTTATATTCATTATGGTATGGGTGATTCACAAGAAGAAATTAAAAGTATTTTACAAATTGAATCAATAACTGAAATGATGGATCAAGTCGACGACTATTTAGCTAAATACATTACTAATAATCGTTTTAATCAAGACGCCAGACTTAGTAATCGTTTTAAAAATAAATATCCTAATCTTTTTATTTCTCAAACAGAATTACCAAGAGAAATATACGAAAAATATACTAGATTTTCTTTAAGTCTTAATGACTACTTAAAATATATTAATATTTTTAATAAAGGTAACTTCTTTACTCATGTTTCTTCTTATACACTTCAAGAAATAAAAGATTTAATCGGGTCAGATGCCTTAAAGGAAGTTTTAACTGAAATAGCACCAATGTTACTGGATAAAACTATTCCTTTTGATATTGAAAATGATTATCAATTTACTTCTATTCTTAAAAAAAATCATAGTATCTTAAATGACCAATATAGTTCTAAAGATATCTTTTATATCAGTTTAGTAACTCGTTATTATGGTGATAATACTAATTTAACATTTGGTCGAACTACTAATTCGTCTATCTATGAAGATACACAGTATCCTGAATGGATTAAGAAAATAGGGGTTTATCTTCAATCTATTAATATCCTTGAAGATCAATTTATTCATCTTATAACTTCTGAAACTTATTTAAATGTTAACGATAGGCGTCTACTTACTTCTTTAGGTTTAAAAAATATTTCTCGTTTCCATAAAGAATATGGCCCTTTAGGTAAGAACTTAGAAATTATTGCTAAATACTATAGTTATTTTTATGATGATAAGCCAATTAATTATGAAGAATTTCTTGACCATTTAGTTGAGTTGTTTAAAACATCTATTCGTAATCAATATTATAATTGTAATACTAAAATAATCGATGATTTACCAGAGTCTTTTACATCTATTCATCCTGAAGTCTTCTTAAGTAAAGACGCTCCTGAAGATTTAAAAAAAGCTTATTATACTAATCGTTTAAGTTTTGGCCATTTAAAAGTTCATCCTGAATGGCAACAATATTTAAAAAATATTAAACTAACTGCTATATTAACATTAAATCAACCAACCTTAGATTATTCTAATGAAAGCATAGGTTTATTAGATTACTTATATTCTATTGGTGCTACTGATAAAGTTTATGAATATATTATTGCTTATGGTAACTTATTAGAAAATATTTCTTTAAATATTAAATCTTTAGATAATTTAACTTTTGCTGAAATAGAAGATAAACTTATTGATGCAGTATACTGGAAAATATCTCAAAGGTTAGAACAAAAATATAGTCTCTTTGATGCTGCATATGATGAAAATTTACCAGTAAGCTTTAAAAATAGATATCCTGAATTATTTTTAAGTTTAGATGCTCCAGAGGAATTAAAAACTCGTTTTTATGCTGGTAGTTTATCTTTACAATTATTAAAAGAACATCCTGAATGGCTTCCATTTTTAGAAGGTAAAACAGCATTAAATTTCTCTGATCTTCCTAAACATGTTAATGTTGTTGATTCAAGTATCCAAGTTCCGCAAATGATTACTGGTTTAACCTTTGCCGATTTATATACTAAAAAATATGGCTTAAAAGCTTTACTAGATTTTCTATCACCATATAGTTCTATTATTCATTTATTAAATAATGTTTTAGTTGATGTCAAAGATAGTAGTAAAGAAGGAATAGAACGAAGTATTGAAAAAGGATTCTATTCTAACATTGTCAAACAATCCGCCTCTTATAGTGATGAAGTTCCTGAATCATTTAAAAATGAGCATCCTGATATCTTCATTGCCTCTAATGCTCCTGAAGATTTAAAAAATAAATTCTATCATTGTTCCCTTAACTATGCTGATTTATATAAACATCCTGAATATTTAGAATATTTAAAAAATATTAAGTTCTCTTTTGCATTTAGAGGAGTACGTATAACTAATAATTATTTAAATGGCTTACCTAATGAAATAGCTTATAAATTAATTTGTCTTTTTGGTAATTACATTACCTATGATCGTAATATTTTAGATAGTTTAAAAGATTTCCAAAATTTTGATCAAACTGATATTAATATTATCAAAGATAAAATAATTATTTGTCTAAAAAATGGTAGTATGTCTTATTCTGATGATGTACCACCGTTTATTAAACAAGAAATACCTCATATGTTCTTAGATGATAATGCTCCTGAAGAACTAAAGAATTACTATTATAATAAATCTAATTATAGTTTCAGTTTTACTATTTTAAAAGCTCATCCTGAATGGCAACCATTCCTACAAGATAAAAGTATTTTACCATTCTATTATAATTCCGTTCAACGTTATCAAAAAGAAATAATTGACTTTATTAATACTATTGGTGGTGAAAAACAATTCCTTAAATTAGGTCTTCAAAAACCTAAAGATGTTGATTATATGATTAATCATCATAAATTTGATTTATTAGCTAAATGGTATTTAAAAACTGGTAAGAAATTCGTTCCTGATTATGTCGTTATGGAATCATTCCCTTTTGAAGAAGCCGATAAGTTCTTAGCTAATGGTAAGAGTTGGTCAATCTTAATGCGTAGTGGTAATTTTAAAAATACTCCTGAAGGGGTCGATGCTTTAATTAAATTAGCTTACTCATTTGGTATCTTTGAAGGTGATCCACGAGCTGAAAAAAGATTACTATCATTAATTAGTGATTTACCACGTAATCTTACTCCAGTAGCTCAAAATACAATCTTTCAAATGGAAAAAACTATCTTAATTTCTATGGTTAATCCAGAAGCTACTAAAAATAATATGTTAATTGGTTTAAATGAATATAAACGTCTTCGTGAAGTAATGCAAAAAGAAGGCTTTACAGTTGTTGAAGGGAAACCAGTCTTGCCTTTAATATATCATGTTGGTGAAGATAGACAATGTCGTTTAATAATTAATGAACAACAATATCCCGAAACATCTAAATGGGTTAGAAACTTTATGGAAGCTAATAACTTAAGAGGAATGATATCTCCTCAAACAGCTCATGCTATCTTTGGTGGTTTCACTTTAAAATATGATCCATATTTTAGAGAGTTCCTCCTTAAAAACATTGACGAAATTTTAGCAAATCCTGATTACATGACTTATATTGCTGCTATTCAAAAACAATTTGATCAAATAAGAATTGATAATAGTAATCGTGCTTTAACTTTAAAACTAGCTGTTGACTATGTTCAAGCTAATAAATACTTTAATGTTGAAGCCGGTAATGAAGATCTAGCTCGTGTCTCAGCTATTGCTGGTTATACGCAAGAAGAATTTGATACTTTGCAACAAATCTTTAATTATGGTAAATTAAGAACCTTCTCAAGTATTCCTAGAATATCATCAAGTAAAAATGAATATACCTATGAAATACCTCGTTTAATCGATGCTTTTCCTACAACAGCTGGTACTATGTCAGATTGTTGTCAAGAACTAGGTGACTGTGCTGAATTAGATATGGAACATAGTATGACAAGTGAACATGGTCGTTTATTTGTCATTCGTGATGAAGAGGGTAAAATAGCTGCCCAAAGTTGGGTATGGCGTAATCAAAATGTTCTATGTTTTGATAACATTGAAGTTCCAGCTCGTGCTTTTGAACGTGCTACGCTAGAAAAACATTTAACTAGAGAACAGTTTGCGCAAATAATCTATGATATCTATGTTAAAGCTGCTGAAGAATTAATCACTGCTGACGAAAAAGTTTATAAAAAACTACTAGATGAAGGCAAGATAACTGAAGAACAATATAATAGTTTAAAACTATCTAAAGTAACAGTCGGATTAGGTTATAACGATATTGCATCAGCTATTCAAAGAAATGCTGAATTAGATAAAGAACCACCTAAGTTACCACCTAAGTATGAAGCTCCAGTTCCATTACAAAGACCACTATATATTAGTGATTCTAGAACCCAATATGTTCTATCTGAAAAAGAAGGTCATGTCAAACCTACTGATACTATAACTCCAATTGTTCATTATGATGAATTTAAAGAATATGATAAAGATAATATTAATTTTACAGTTATTCAAACTATTAGACATCTAGAAGCAGCAACATCTAAACGTGAAAACTATCAATTAAACTGTAATTTTAGTGATGAAGAAAATGCCTTTAGCGAACTAGCTTATAACTATGGCGTCCGTGAAGATAACTTAAGACTAATCATAACGCCAAACTTCTCAATTGTTTATGAAGAAACTCCATCCAATATTAATATCTTAGATTTACTAGTTAAAACAACAACTGATGTTAATAACACAACTAAAAATATTCAAAAAGAAGTATACCTACAAATGAAAATGGCTTACTTACAATTATTAAATAAAGATAAAAAAATAGATACATCAAGAATGTTAAATGATGTAACTAACTTATATAGTACTATTGAATCATTAGATATTGATTTAGATTCAGAAAGGGGTATCTCACATGGAACAAGATAGTTTAGAAAATATTGTTTTACAAACCCAAAATGCTTCTAAGGCAGATTCACTTGATATTAATAAACTATTAACGGATATAAAAGAATCATTAGATAAAACTTTTAATGTTTTAGAAGAAGCTAATAAAATAGATATAAAAAATAATAATGGTTTTAAAATAGAATTAAGTGTTTTAGATAATATTATTAATCATTGCTTAGATGAAGACTTAGTTTATGGTAAAGTTATCGATAGTATTAGAAATAATGAAAAAAAATATTATTATAGTAAAGAAATTGAAAGCTTAGGTACTGTCTGTCTCATCTTTGATGGTAACCCTTATACTTTACTGGAATTAATATTACGTAATCTAATTGTTAATAACTCTTTAGTGATTAGCTATAATGGTTACATGTATGGTACTAATAACTATATAGTTGAAACTATTAAAAATGTTTTAACTCATAATCAAATGGATCCTAATCAAATAAATACCTATTTAAATGATAATATATATCAAGCCTTAAAATACTATACTAGTTTTGCATTAGTAATTGGTATTGGTAATCGTGAATTACAAAATAATGTTTTAAAAGAAACCCATAATAAAGTAATAACTAGTGGTTATGAACACTATGATTTATATATTGAATCATTAAATAATCTATCTTTTATTAAAGAATTTATTAATTTAAGTAATAATATAACTATTTATTATCAAGAAGATCTAAATATTGATTTACCAAATGCTATTCCTGTTACGGATATTGACGAAGCTATCTATAATATCAATTTAAATGGTTCATTATATAGTTCATCAATATTTACTGATAACAAAGATAATGCTCATACTTTTATTAAAGAAGTTAAATCAAAACAAGTCCTAGTTAATACCAGTCCTTTAGCTAATCGTCTTCTTGATATTAAGCAAAATAATCTATGTATAGAAAAGACAATTATTTATCCATAATTGTCTTTTTATATTCCTAAAATTAGTGTTGCTACTTTAAAATAAACAAGTAGGGAACAAGCATCTACTAAAGTTGTAATAAAGGGACTAGCCATAACAGCTGGATCAAAACCAATTTTTTTCGCCAACATTGGTAAAGTACATCCTATTATTTTAGCAATAACTACTGTAATAACTAAAGTAATACAGACACAAGCAGCAATAGCTATACTAACTTTATCGATTAATAATATCTTAATAAAGTTACATATACCTAATACTACCGCACATAAAATAGCTACTCCTGATTCTTTAAATACAACTTTAAAAATATCTTTAAATTCAATATCATTTAATGATAAAGCTCTTATAATACTAACACTTGCTTGACCACCAGCATTACCACCAGTATCCATTAACATTGGAATAAAAGCAGTAAGAATCGCACATGTTGCTAATTGTGATTCAAAGTTTTGAATAATTTTACCAGTAAACGTTGCTGATATCATTAAAAGTAATAACCAAGGTATTCTCGCTTTAAATGTTTCCCATATACTAGTCTTATCATAAGATTTCTCCGTAGGGACGATAGCTGCCATCTTTTCAATATCTTCAGTAGCTTCTTCTTCCATAATATCGATAACATCATCAACAGTAATAATTCCTACTAATCTTTCTTCTGAATCAACTACTGGTAAAGTACTATAATCATAATCTTGAAAGATATTAACAACCTCTTCTTGATCCATTAAAGTATTTATCTTATGTTCACATTCTTCCATAACATCATCAATTAATGTCTCTGGATCATTAACCAGTAAATCTTTAACTGATACCTTACCAAGTAACTTACGTTTATCATCAGTAACAAAACATGAATCATAAGAAACAAAATCTTCTGCTTGTTTTCTAATTCTTGCAATTGATTCTTTAATAGTTAATCCCTTTTTTAAATGAATATATTCAATAGCCATTAAAGAACCAGCACTATTTTCAGGATACTTAAGTAACTTATTTATATCATTTCTTGTTTCTTTATCAACATTACTAAGTAAAGAAGTAACAAGCATTGCTGGCATTTCATCAAATAAGTCCGCAGCATCATCTGTATACATATTTTCAATAATCTCTTTAGCTTCTTTCTTTGTTAAAGAAGAGATTAATTCCTTTTGTACTTCATCATCTAAATTAACAAAAACATCTACTGCTAAATCTTTATTTAATAATCTAAATACTCTAATTAACTCATCACTAGGTAAATCCTCAATAACCGAAGCGATATCATATTCATTCTCATCATTTAAAAGATTCTTTATCTTTATATAATTCTTTTCTTCTAATAATTCTTTTAAAGTTTCTTCTAAATTTTCTACTTTCATAATATCAACTCCTTCTTCTTTGACCATATTATACAAAAAAAATATTTATATTAATATTAATTTATTAAAAGGCCTTAATTATTTTAACATTTTTATGTCAAAAAAGCTCTAATTAAGTACAATTTGACATTTATTTTTATTAAGAGTATCATTTGATTTGAGTGCTTTATATGTATTCAAGAAGGTTAGGGTATGAAAGATTTCATCAAAAAATATTTTGTTTTAATTATTCTTTTATTATTATCTTTAGTAATAATTGGTTTTGGTATATATTTATATTTTCATAATTTATATAAAATAGATAAAGACTTTTCTAAAATAGATTTAACTAATATCGATAATTTAATGATTGTTGCTCATCCTGATGATGAGACTTTATGGGGTGGAGCTCACTTAATTAAAGATAATTACTTAGTTGTTTGTGTTACTTGTGGACCTAATAAAACTCGTGTTAATGAATTTAATAAGGTTATGCAAAAAACTAACGATAAATATATTATGTTAGGATATCCAGATAAAACAAATGGCGAACGTGATAACTGGGATACTTCCCGTGATAGTATTACTAAAGACTTAGAAGCTATTATTGCTTTAAAAGATTGGCATACTATTGTTACGCACAATCCTGATGGTGAATATGGTCATATCCATCATAAAATGACTAGTAGTTTAACTACTAATATAGTTAAAGATAAAAGTAAATTATTTTACTTTGGTCACTATTATAGTAAAGCTAATTTAGTTAATAATATTAATGATATGGTTCCAATTAATGATGAACTATTAAAACAAAAGAAAAACCTAATTGGTCTATATAAAAGTCAATCTTTTATTCAAACTTATTTTGATCAAATGAATCCATATGAAGAGTGGGTTAATTATAATGATTGGGGCAAATCAGTCTATCGTAATCCTGAAGACTTTACCAAAATAAACTTAAAAAATATTAATAAATTAATGATTGTTGCTCATCCTGATGATGATATGATTTGGGGTGGAGCTAACTTAATTAAAGATAACTACTTAGTTGTCTGCGTTACTTGTGGCGTCAATCAAACTCGTGTTAAAGAATTTGAAGCGGTAATGAAAGAAACCAAAGATAAATACATTATGTTAGGATACCCTGATAAAACAAATGGAGAAAGAGATAATTGGAATAATGTCCGTGGTAATATTACTAATGATTTAAAAGAAATCATTGCTTTAAAAGACTGGGATCTTATTGTTACCCATAACCCAGATGGCGAATATGGTCATATTCATCATCAAATGACTAGTAGTATTACTAGTTATATCGTAACTAACCAAGATAAACTATATTACTTTGGTAAATATTATAAAAAAGATGATTTACCTAATCATATTAATGAATTAACATCTCTTAAAAAGAGTACTTTAAAAGAAAAGAAAAAGATTCTTAAACTATATAAAAGTCAATCATTTGTAGATGAAAAATTTAGTCATATGTTCCCATATGAAAATTGGGTTAAATCAAGCGAATGGAGCGGAATATAATGAAAAAAAGTAATAAGACCAAAACAAATAAACTATTAACTTTAAAAGATTATATTTATATGATAATTATTTCTTTATCATTTATTTTGTTTGTCTTAATTCTTTGTGGGGGAACTCATTATTATGGTTCAACTCTTGATTGGTATGCTGAACATGTTTCTATTCCTGAATATTTTCGTACCTTATTTTACCATACTCATGATTTATTCCCTGATTTAGCTTTAAATATTGGTAATGGTCAAAATATCTATAATCTATCATATTATGGTTTATTAAGTCCTATTATCTTAATATCATACTTATTACCTAAAGTATCAATGGTTAACTATATTATAATATCTACCATTATTTTAGTTATTATAAGTGCTAATCTTTTATATCTATTTTTAAAACATAAAAACTTAAAAAGTGAAACCTGTTTAATAGCTTGTTTAGCCTTTATCTTTTCATCCCCAATATCATTCCATTCTCATCGTCATATCATGTTTATTAACTATATGCCATTCTTAATCTTAGGTTTATTTGGCATAGATAAAGTCTTTGATAAAAATCATAGTTGGTTACTAATTATTTCAACTTTCTTAATGATTATGACTAGTTATTACTTTAGTGTAGGGGGAATCGTCTGTCTATTTATCTATGGTTTATATCGTTATTTAAAACAAATGAAAAAAGTAACATTTAAAACATTCTTTAAAGCTTTCTTTAAAGTCTTAGGACCTATTATGATTGCTATCTTTATGTCAACAATTATTACTTTACCAACTCTAGCTGCTATTATTAATAATCGTGCTCCATCTAATGTTACTATTAATTTAAAAAATTTATTATTACCTAATTTAACCTTTAGAAATGTCTTATTCTATTATTATGGTTTAGGTCTTACATCCATTATTATTCCGGCTGTTATTCATTTATTTACTAAAGAAAAAAGTGATAAAATCTTTGCTTTAATCTTAAGCTTATTAGGTTTATTTAATATCTTTAACTATTTACTAAATGGTACGATGTATATTGATGCTAAATCATTAATCCCATTCTTACCATTATATATTTTAGTCTTAGCATACTTTATTAATGATCTTATTGAAGATAAAGTTAGATACCAAGTAATAGTTCCTTTTACTATCATTATCTCAATAATCTTTATTATCTTAAATAAGACTTATTTACCAGCTTATTTAATCCATATTATTATCTTATTTATCCTAATAATTATCTATCATAAATTTAATAAAAAACTAATTATAACTATTCCTTTAATTATTATCTTCTTTATAACAGGTTTATATTTTAGTCATAAAGATACTTTAGAACTAAAGTATACTACTGATAATAATGAGTCTATTGTTAAAAACTTAATTGAATCAGTTACTGAATTAGATCAAGATATGTATCGTATATCTAATAATATTTATCGTACTGATACTCCTAATAAGATTTATGAAAATATAAACTATTATAATTCAACTATCTATTCATCTATCTCTAATCAAAAATATAATAATTTCTTTTATAATACTGCGATGAATAACTTACCAGCCCGTAATCGTGCTTTAACTGTAACATCACCTAATATCTTATATCTCTTATTTAGTAATAATAAATACTATATAACAGATGGTTTAGGTTTAATTGGTTATGAAAAAATAAATAGTAAAGATGGTATCTATGTCTATAAAAATGAACAAGTCTTACCATTCGCCTATGCTTCATCTAATATTATGAGTTATGAAGACTTTAATAAATTAAGTCATGAAGCCAAACAAGAAGCTTTATTAAATGTTATTGTTGCAGATGCTAAAACCGAAAATGATTATATTTCTAATATTCATGAAATGCATCTTGATTTAGATAAACTATTTAATAATGAAAATATTACTAAAGAAGAAGATGGCTCATATACTATCAAATCTAATGATAGTTTAAAACTAAAATATGAATTACCTGATGAATATAAAAATAAAATCTTATTTATTCGTTTTAAAATGAATAGAGTAGATAAGAAAAAAGATCTAGCTATTACAATTAATACTGTTAAAAATAAATTAACTAATAAAAAATGGAAATACTATAATGGTAATACAACATTTAACTATGTTCTAGCTTTCGATAATCAAGAAAAATTAAATATTCATTTCTCTGAAGGCAAATACAATATCTCTGATTTTGAATTATATTACCTTGATTATGCGCAATTAGAAAAAATATCTACTAAAGTCGATCCATTAATTGTTGATAAAGAAACTACTAAAGGTGACTTTATTAATGGTCATATTAAGGTAAGAGAAGATGGTTACTTTACAATGAGTATTCCATATGATAATGGTTATAAGGTTAAAGTAGATAATAATGAAGTTAAACTAGAAAAAGTAAATGAAACCTTCATTGGTTTTAAAATCAAAAAAGGTGAACATCAAATATCTATTGAATATAAAGCTCCATTAAAAGAATTATCTTTATGGACATCATTACTAGGTTTTATTGCTTTTGTAATTGTTATATATATTGAATCTAAAAGAAAGATATAGTTTACTATGTCTTTTTCTTTACGTCAAATATTAACATAATATGTACATGTATTTACATTATATGGCATAATAATATATATAAGACATGGTGGTTAATTTATGAATAAATATGATATTGTATTCGTTGATATCGATGATACTTTAAATAAATCAAATAGTAGTGTTTCACAGTATACTAAAGATGTTATGCAACGTTTAAAAGATAAAGGTATCAAAGTTGTCGTTAATACTGGTCGTAGTGCTCATTATGCGATAGCTAAAAGTAAAGAAGCTAATTTAAGTGAATATATTATTAGTTCTAATGGTGCTGAAGTCTATAACTATGAAACTAGAGAATTAATTTATTCTAAAAATATTAAAAATAAAGATATTGAAGGTATTTATAAATACTGTGAAGAACATAACTTAACCCTTATTTTAAATTCTTTAGAAAATAGATTTATTAATACTAAAGAATATAATTATAATAGTGAACCAGCTACATACTTTGATGACTTACATCAAGTCTTAAAAGACCATAAAATTCATCAAATGGTTATTCTAAGTACTAATTATGATCGTATGTTAGTTTTACCAAGTTTATTTAAAGAAAAATTTCCTTCATTAAAAGTAATTCATTCATCTATTGGTTTAATTGAAGGTAAAAGAGAAAAAAATAAACAATATTATCATGATTTTGTAATTGAAAATACTGCTAAGAGTACTGGTATTGTTGAATTACTAGATTACTTACATATTGATAGTCAAAAAGCTATTGCTATTGGTAATGGCTATGATGATATATGTATGACTGATGTAGTTGGAACATCTATTGCTGTTGCTAATGCTAATGAATTACTAAAAGAAAGTTCTAGTTTAATTACTGATAGTGCTGAAGAAGATGGAGCTGCTAAAATATTAGAAAAACTATGTTTAGGAGAATGATTATGAATAGAAAACAAAAAGTCGATATGTTAATTGATTTATGCTTAATTTTAATTGGTGTTGCTTTACTTGTTTTACCAATGTTTAAAATAACTAATCTTTATAACTTAATGATCTTTATCTTTTCTGCATATGCTCTTTTAAACTTTATACAATTTATTTTTACTTATAAAAGTAAAGACTATGAAAGCTTATATAGTACTATTATTGCTATCTTTACTTTAATCTTAAATATAATCTTTGAAATGACAGCATCACCTCGTACTTTAGCTTTAATCCTTATGTGTTGGATTGCTCTAATGTCTTTTGCTAAATTAAAAAAAGTCGATTATTATCATGATCGCCATGATGAAATGTGGAAAGTTAGAGTCTTTAACTTATTATTCTTTATTATTGCTGGTATTTTAACTAGTATTAATCTAGCTTATAATCATGAAGTTCAAATAATCGTTATTGGTTTCTTCATGTTAATCCATGGTATTTTAGAATTATTTGATCCAATTGTTAAAACATTACTTACTCATAGTTAATGTTTTTTCTTATTCATGATATAATGAGTGAGGTGGTTATATGAAATTAGTAACTGATTTTACTGAGTATCAAATTTTAGATATGGCCGATGGTATGAAACTAGAAGATTGGCATGGTTATAAATTATTAAGACCTGACCCACAAATAATTTGGTCAACTAAGAATAATGAATCAATTTGGTCATCTGTTGATGCTATATATTACCGTAGTAATAAAGGTGGCGGCTCTTGGGATATCAAGAATCATAAATTACCAGCTTCTTGGCAAGTTCATTACCAAGATTTAACTTTTAATATTAAATTAATGGGGTTTAAACATACTGGGTTATTTCCTGAACAAGCTTATAATTGGAATTTAATTAGAAAAAAAATAAAAAATGCGCAAAGACCAGTTAAAGTCTTAAACTTATTTGCTTATACTGGTGCTGCTTCAGTCGCCGCTTTAAGTGCCGGTGCTGAAGTTGTTCATGTTGATTCCTCACGTGGAATGGTTGATTGGGCAAAAGAAAATGTTAATGCTAGCAATCTTGCAGATAAACCGATTAGATTCTTAGTAGATGATGTTGTTAAATTTGTAAAACGTGAAATAAGAAGAGGTAATAAATACGATATCATTCTTATGGATCCACCATCATTTGGTCGTGGAGCGAATGGGGAAGTATGGGATATTGAAAAAGATCTATATCCTTTAGTAGAACTATGTAGTGAACTACTTTCTGATGACCCAATCCTCTTTTTAATTAATTCTTATACTACAGGTTTATCAATGACTGTTTTAGAAAATATCTTATCATTAACTATTAATAAAAAACATCCTGGTCATATAAGTAGTGATGAACTAGGACTACCAATGAAAAATAGTAAATTAATTTTACCATGTGGTATATATGCTAGATGGGAGAAAGACATGTAAAGCATGTCTTTTATTTATTTTTAATCTTTATATTAATTATGATAAAATAATAATAGGTGAGAGTATGACAAAAATTCAAGATATCGATTTTGCAATTGCTGAAACAATGCGTGTACATCCTAATTTTATTTATAATAGTCAAGAAAAAAGATATACTATTCCAGATATCTTATATCAAGGTGCTTTTAATTATTTAAATCCCAAATATATTACCAGTACTAATAATGCTCGTAATATGATTAGAAATGTTACTGCTAATGACTTCATTGAATATATTATCAAAAATGCGGTTTTAATCTATAGTACTTATAATGAATTAATGCGTCAAAGCTTTGAAAATGCTAATGCTTTTAATTCCCCAATAAGTAAGTCTCAAGCAGAACAAATGAATTCTGATTTTTATCAATTACGTCAGATGTTTCAAAACATTGATGCTATAAGAAAACAAATATCAATTATTTCTAATCCTGATATCAATGTTTATACCTATTATCAAACTAATGCCAACGCCTTATTTGATTTAGCATATGCTGTTGGTATGACTAGATTTAATCCTCGTTGGTATACTAATAATTATGGTGATCAATATAATGAAGGAAGAGACTTCCGTAATAAAATTGATTCAATAGGTAATCGAGTAGCAAGTCCATTACTTTCTAAAATAGATAGAGATATGTCCGTCTTTAGAAATGTTACTGACTTTGATGCTAATCCCAAAGCTGTTAATAGATGCTTAAATGAAGTCTTAGATGGTAGTCAAGTAAGATATGCTAGAAATGAATATGCTTTAGATGGTACCTTATATGCTTCTCAAGATGTTGGTTTAAAAAGATCAAATCAAGAAGATTCAGTTATTATCTTAACTCATCCTGATAACCCTAATTTTAAATTCTTAGCTGTCGCTGATGGTATGGGTGGTCTTGAAAAAGGTGAGGTTGCTAGTAACTATGTCATTAAAGAAATAACTAAATGGTTTAGAAGTATTCCTGCTGATGCTTATTATTTCACTGATGGTTTACAAGATCGATTTAATCGTGAATTAAATAGAATTAGCTATGATATATATCAACAATTTAATGCTAATTCACCTAGAATAAAAGCTGGTTCAACCTTTGTTGGAGCTATTGTTACTAAAGATCAAACAATTATTTCTAATATTGGTGATTCTAGAGCTTATACAGTTAACCAAAATGGTATAAACTTAGTAAGCCAAGATGATTCTAAAGTATGGATGGAAATGCTTCAAAAAGCTCAATCTCGACCTATTACTATGCAAGATATTGATAACTTAAGATATGATGGAACTAATAATGTAATATCTAAATGTATGGGAATGGCTGATTTAGGTCGAGTAAATACTTATGCTATAAATAATTCATCTTATGATACTCTTTTACTTCTTACTGATGGTATTACAGATTTACTATCTAGTGAAGATATAAAATTCATCTCTCAAACAACGCCAAAAGAATATATAACTAAAGTCCTTATTGAAAGAGCTTTATCACAACCACTACGTGATGCCAGAGGATATGAGGTAGTCTCCTCTGGTAAAGATAATGCTACAGCTGCTATGTTTAGGAGGTAAATATGAAAGATAAACTAAAAATAAAAAATGATCAAGGTATTGAAAAAGAATTTGATATTCTATATTCATTTAAATCTAAAAATACTGGTAAAGATTATGTTGTTTATACTGATTTTACCAAAGAAAATAATATTATAAACTGTTATGCTTCAATCTATGAAGATGGTAAATTACTACCAGTTGATACTGAAGAAGAAAATAAAGTAATTGAAACTATGATCAATACCATCTCTGCTACAGCTAAAACTAAATATCAATTACATAACGATTAAGGAACAATTTTGTTCCTTTTTTAAATACCTTTTGGTATAATATGTGTGGGCTATAAGAACATAATTTATAGCAATATATTAAGGAGAGATGGTTATGAAAATTAAAAACGTAATTGGCCGTGAAATTCTTGACTCTCGTGGTAACCCAACTGTTGAAGTTGATGTTATTCTAGAAAATGGAATTTTAGGTCGTGCTGCTGTCCCATCTGGTGCTTCAACAGGTGAAAGAGAAGCTCTAGAACTAAGAGATGGTGGAACAAGATACATGGGAAAGGGAACACAAAAAGCTGTTGCTAACGTTAATGGTCCATTAAGAGATTTAGTTATTGGTATGGATGCCGCTGATCAAAAAGCTTTAGATTATGCTATGATTGAACTTGATGGTACTGAAACTAAATCTAAATTTGGTGCTAACGCTATCCTAGGTATTTCGATGGCAGCATTAAAAGCTAGTGCTCTAGCAGCTGGTAAACCTTTATATGCTTATGTTGGTGAAGGAAGAACTTTACCTCGTCCAATGATGAATATTATAAATGGTGGAGCTCATGCTGATAATAAATTAGATTTCCAAGAATTTATGATTATTCCTCAAAGAGACACTATTAAAGAAAGAGTAAGAGTTGGAGCTGAAGTATTTCATAATCTGAAAAAAGTATTAAATGAAAAAGGTTTAGCTACTGGTGTTGGTGATGAAGGTGGATTCGCTCCAGATTTAAATAGCAACCAAGAAGGATTTGAACTTATTGTCGAAGCTATTAAAAGAGCTGGTTATGAACCTGGTAAAGATGTATGTTTAGGTATTGATGTTGCTGCTAGTGAATTTTATAAAGACGGAAAATATAACTTAGTAGGTGAAGGAAGAACTCTTACTACTGATGAATTAATTGATTTCTATGAAGAACTAGTAAATAAATATCCTATTATTTCTATTGAAGATCCAGTAGATGAAAATGACTGGGAAGGATTTACTAAGATAACTGAAAGACTAGGAGATAAAATTCAACTAGTAGGTGATGACCTATTTGTTACTAATAAAAAATGTTTACAAATGGGTATTGATAAACATGCTGGTAATGCTATTCTTTTAAAAGTAAATCAAATCGGTACAATAACTGAAACTCTAGAAACAATTGAACTAGCTAAGAGTCATGGTTATAATACTGTTATTTCTCATCGTAGTGGTGAAACAGAAGATACAACAATTGCTGACTTAGCAGTTGGATTAGACTTAGGTCAAATAAAGACTGGTTCAATGTCTAGAACTGATCGTATTTGTAAATACAACCAATTAATTAGAATCGAAGAAGAAATAGAAGCTAATAAATAGCCTCTATTTTTTTCATATAAATAATTCTCTTTCATATATTTAAATATAGAAAGAGAGGAAGCAAATGGAAATACTAAAAGTATCAAGTAAATCAAATCCTAGTAAAGTAGCTGGAGCTATTGCTAATATCTTCAGAGAAAAAGGGGGAGTTGAACTCCAAACAGTTGGAGCAGGTGCTCTAAATCAAGCTGTTAAAGCTGTTTCAATAGCTCGCGGCTACATATCTCCTAGTGGTATCAACCTAGTTTGTATTCCAGCTTTTACTGATATTGAAATAGATGGTAAAGAAAAAACTGCTATTAAACTAATTATCGAAGCTAAATAGCTTCTTTTTCTTTACCTATACGTGGTATAATAAAAATGGTGAGTTAAATGATAGAAGAACTAAAAAAACTAATATACCCTGTACCTGAAAAGATCGATAAAATAAATATCGAAAAAAATCTTTTTAAAATAATTCGTAGCAATATAATGGAAAATAACTACGAAATTTCAGTTGGACCTTATATTCTAAATATCAATCCTGAAGAACTAAAAGTATTCTACGAAACTGAACTTAGTAAAATAAAATTATCATTAGTAGATATTTACTATGAAACAATGCGTCCTTTAGAAACTAAATACTATGTCATTACTAATGATCAAAAAGATGCTTATTCTTTAGATAATCCTTACTATATTGTTGATAATAATATTGTTAATATCAATGGTACTTTAGAAGAACATTATTCCTTTGAACTAGTAACTAACAATCCTAATCTAAATATTATGGATTATCTAAATATTCCTAATAATTATAGCATTATAACTAATGATGAAGATGGTTTAACCATATGCCGTGAAATAACTCCTAATGAAACTAAAACTAATCCTCAAATCTTCTTTAATAATTTAGTCAAACCAGTTTACTATGATGAAGAAAAAGACTTATTTATTAATAAAGATAATTATAAAGAAGAAACATATCAAAAATATCTACCTAATTTAACTAAAGAAAAAGAAATAGTTACCTTTATCTTTAATACAATGAAAGACTTTTATCTTAAATATCAATAAGAAAGAAGGATTAATATGAGTTTTATCGAAGAAATAAAAGAAAGAGCTAAAAAAAATATTAAGACAATCGTCTTACCAGAATCAATGGATATAAGAGTATTAAAAGCTGCTTCTATCTGTCAAAAAGAAAATATTGCTAAAATAATTCTTATTGGTAAAGAAGATGAAATAAACACTTTATCATCTAAAGAAAATATTGATTTAAATAATATTGAAATTATCAATCCATTTACTAGTAATCTAACTAATAAATTAATTAATGATTTATATGAATTACGTAAAGAAAAAGGTTTAACTATTGAAGAAGCTCAAAAGTTATTATTAGAAGATTACATGTACTATGCTTGTATGTTAGTTCATAATAATCTAGCTGATGGTGCTGTATCCGGTGCTTGTCATTCAACAGCTAATACTTTAAGACCAGCTTTACAGATTATTAAAACTGAACCTAATTGTGAACTAGTATCAGCTTTCTTCTTAATGATTGTTCCTAATTGTGAATATGGTTATAATGGAACATTTATCTTTAGTGATGCTGGCTTAGAACAAAATCCAACACCTGATAGATTAGCAGCTATCGCTGCCTCATCAGCTAAATCATTTAAATTATTAACTGGTGCTGAACCAATTACCGCCATGTTATCTCATTCAACTATGGGTAGCGCCAAACACAGTGATGTTGATAAAGTAGTAGAAGCTACTAAAATAGCTAAAGAAAAATATCCTGAATATTTAATAGATGGTGAATTACAATTAGATGCCGCTATTGTACCAGAAGTAGCACAAATGAAAGCTCCTAATTCTAAAGTAGCAGGGCATGCTAATGTCTTAATCTTCCCAGATCTAGATGCTGGTAATATTGGTTATAAATTAGTAGAAAGATTAGCTAAAGCTGAAAGTTATGGCCCTATAACTCAAGGTATTAAAAAACCAGTCAATGATTTATCAAGAGGCTGTTCAGTTGACGACATAGTCGGAGTAGTAGCTATAACATCTATCCAGGCACAAAAATAATATTGTGCTTTTTTTATTGTCTAATTTTTATATTACTACTCCGTCTTTCTCACTTACTGTTGCATTTCCAACTAAATCAGCTGTGGCATATTCTGCTTTTGTTGTTCTTTCGTCGTCTTTAACGTCACCTACGATAGATCCTGTGAAGTCTCCACCTGTAATCATGTTTTTATGATTGTCTAAGAAGTCAGGGTTGTTAAT
>CANPXB010000019.1 GCA_947585595.1 uncultured Bacilli bacterium | reverse complement strand
ATTATTTCATCGCCTTCTTTTAAACCAGCAGATAAAGCTGGAGATTCATCAAAGACACGATAAACTATATTACCAACTGATATAATACCAATACCTTCATAAGTACTATCTAGTAAACCATTTAAAGCTTCAGTTTCATCTTTATCCATATATATAGAATAATTATCTTCTAAATAATCAAGCATACCAGAAATAGCAGCTTCAATCATACCTGACTTATCAACTTCTTCATAATAGTTATCAGAAATTTCAGAATAGGTATTTAAGAACTTACTAATATTTTCATCAGTATTTAATTGTTTATTTAAACTTGAGTGTTTATATTGGTAATTTAAAATTAAACCAGTTAAAACACAAGACACTATTGAAGTTAAAACAACAATAATTAGGATATCAAGAATATCTACTCTAAATTTACCATCTTTTTTGTTAGTTTCTTCTGGAGGAGCTGGTTTACTCTTTTTGTTAGTAATAACTTTTTTAGATTTATTAGCAGTTTCTTTTTTGATATTAGAAGTTGCAACTTTCTTTTGGTTAGTTTTCTTTTTATTTTTATTCTCTTTAACATTATCATTTTTTTGTGTTTCTTTTTTCATAAAGTCACCTTCTATCTAAAATATAATATCATAATAGAAAAAAGTATGATACTAAAATCACACTTTTTAACAATTATTATTTATTTTCTTTTTCGTCTTCAATACCTAATTCTTTTTTCATTGCATCAATATCTGTAATATATTTAGATATTTCTAATTTACCTGATTTTTTATTTTTCTTAATCTTTAATAAAGTTTTATCACCAAGTTTAATATCTTCTAATGTTTTAGCTTTTTTATTTTCATTATCTTTATCATAATATGATGTATTAAGTTCATTAGCTAAATCAACTTTATACATATGAAGTTTTTTATCATCCTCTTTAGAAGTATAATCAGCTACAATACTAGACATATCACCAAGATATTCACCTTCAGATTGATTATAAATAATTACATAGTATTCATCATATGGACGATTTAGTATTTGACCCATAATAGCTACTTCGTAATCAACTTCACCTTCAATAACTTCTTCCTCTTTAGGTTCATCTTTTTTAAATAAGTCTTTAGATACAAAAGCTCTTGTGAATAAATAAATAGCACCAACACAAAGTAAAACAACTAAGATAACAATAATAAATTTCTTAACTTCAGCTTGTTCTGTAGTTTCAAATTTAATATGAGTTTCTTTTTTAACTTTCTTTTTTACATCAGCTGTTTTGCTTTTAGCAACTACTTCTTTTTTATTAACTTTATCAGTTTTGGCAACTGTTTTTTCTTTTGCTACATTTTTCTTTTTTTCCATTTAAACCACCTTGTCTCAATTATAACACATTTAGTAACTAAAGCAAATAAATGTTGGAATTACATAGTTATAATGGTATCTATTATAATAATTTATACATTATTTTTCAACCAAATTTGTGGTATTTAATGAATCAGCAATAGTTAGGATTTCGGCTTGACTTAAATCATTACTAGCTAGATAGTAATCAACATTATTAATTGACCAAGATAAGGAATTCGTACTTAGTGCACCAATAGTATTACTTAACATTGTTGGATCCCCATAGACTGGAATAATTTCAAATTCATCATATACTTTACTAGCTTCTTCAATAAGGACAAAGTTTTTATCACCATTGAATGTTAAGATTACACGTTCACCATTTTCGGTATTGACGGTTTCTTTATCTTTTAAATAAGTATTAGCAGGAACATATAATGGATAGATAATATCTTCTAAGGAAGAGGTTTCTTCTTCATCGTTATCATTCTCATTATTAGAATCAGTATTACAACAATTTTCATCAATTAAGTTATCAACACTAAAGTCTTCTTCTTTTAGATTAGCTTTATAATCAATGTTAGTAAATTCAACTTTTAGGCAAACAATATCTTCATCATCATAGACATTGACTGTTTTTAAATTCATATTTTTATCAAAAGTTAATTTTTCATATTTTAGATTAGCATTGTTAGGATAATCAACATCAACAATTAAGGAATAACCATCTTCTTCTTTATTAAATTCAATTTCTTCATCATTATCAATATCTTTAACTAAAGAATTTAATATATATGATTGACTACTATTATATGGCCATTCACTAACAAATTTATAACTCTTATTTAAACTAGGAGTTACAACATATACTTCATTATTATTACGTAAGATAATTTGTTCATGGTTACTTAAAGTATTAACCATATCGACTTTAAAATAATCATCATCCATATAAGATACTTTAATATCATAATTAAAAGTATCTTCCGCATTATAGATTTCCATTTTACTTTCTAAAACATATGATTTAGAGCTTTCAACAGCATCTTTAAAATTTTTAATTAGTTTATCTTTATCTACTTTACCGCATCCTGTTAATAATAACAGACTTATAAACAATAATAAAATTCTTTTCATAGCACCAACCTTTTCTAATTAATAATATTATTGTTTTAGATAAATATTCATACATAAAATTTTAATATTTACTAATACTATAAATAGAAAAGGAAGGTTTTTATGGAAATAATTAAGAAAATAGCTCTAGCTTTAACAATTATTGGAGCTTTAAACTGGGGCTTAATTGGTATATTTAATATCAATTTAGTTACTCTATTAATTAAAAGTACAATGATTAATAATCTTATCTATATTATTATAGGTATTGCTTCATTAATAAGTATAGCTTATTTCTTTGAAGAAAAAATGACTCATGAATAATGAGTCATTTTATTATGAATTAGTTAAAATAATTTCAACTTTCTTCGTTACGATATATTGTAATCTTGAGTCGGAACCTTCAACCATAACATCAACAGTATAACGACCAGCTGTTTTACCAGTTAAGTCAACATAAGCAGTAATATCAGTTGTATTCTCATCAATAGCATTAATTACTGATTCAACACCAATTAATTGAATTTCAATTTCTTTATCGCTTTCATTAGCTAATTGAGCAGTTAAACCATTTGGAACGTTTCGTGATGAGATACCTTGAAGTTTAATGGTTCGTTGTTTAGCATCACCGAAGTTTAGTACAATACTTACTGATTCATCACTAATACTTCTAACTCCTGATGGTTTTGGTAAAGTAACACTAGAGGTTTTAGAACCATTGCTACCTTGTTTATCAACATCAATAGTTACAACAATTTCATTAATGTTTTCTAATGATTTTTCATCACCATAGATTGTGGTTTCAAAGTCATTAGCATTAGTACCATTAATAGTGATTGATGAGATAGCTTTACCTTCGACTAAACTTCCTGTTGTATTGATTCTAATAGGAACACGTTTAGAGAATGAATCTAATTCAATCTTAGCTGAGATATTAGTCGCAACAATTTCAACATTATTAACGATACGACCATCACTACCATAAGCTACTAAGTTTAAATTATCTATAGTATATGATCCAGCTTTAGTAAAGTCTTCATTACCTAAATCAATTAAAGCTTTAATTGTAGCTATTTTATCTAGAGTATCTTGAGAACCTCTAACGATAACATCTGATTTAGATAAAGTAACTGATTTAACACTTAATTTAGGATCTAGAGCATCTTGGTTTAGTAAATCATAAGTAACTGTTTTATTATCACTAACTTTTTCTTTAATAATAACTGAGACTGATCCTGGATCTATTTTATATTCTAAGTTATTGATTTGTTTATTATAAGATAGTTTTACTTTTACTGGTTCATCACTTGCTTGGTAATCTGTTAAGTCTAAGATAACTTCACGATCACCTAAGTCACGAGCTAAATATAATTGACTTTTTTTACCAATTAGAGTTACATCAACAGTATCAGGAACACCTTCAATAACATAAGCACTACTATTATATTGAACTTTAACCGGAATGTTAGTTAAGAATAAAGCATCATTATTAACAAATAGTGATGATTGTGAATCAACAAACCAGAATAAGATAATTGCAAAAATTAAAGATAGATAGATTAACATATTAGGTTTATTTAATAGTTTTTCTAGTTTACTACCTTTACCTATTTTATTACCTATTTTATAAACGACTGTACTGATTGGAGTAATAAGTATTTTATCTAGAACTTTGTATATCCCTTTAAAGATCATTTTAAAAGCACCAAGAAGTTTATTATCTTTCATCAGTATCACCTTCGCTTTCAGCGCCATCGGCATCATAGAAGATCTCTGTTTTTGGTTTTAATTCTTCAACTAGCATCATTCTAAATTCATCTAAACTTAAGTTATAATGAATTTCATGATCAACAGCGATACTTATTTTACCTGTTTCTTCAGAGACAATTAGAGCAACAGCATCACTTTCTTCAGCAATACCTAAAGCCGCTCTATGACGAGTACCTAATTTTTTATTTAAGTTAGGATCCATACTTGTTTTGAAGACAGCACCAGCACATGTTATTTTATCTCCTTGAATAATAACACCACCATCATGAAGTGGACTATTAGGGAAGAAAATAGTTCCTAATAATGGACTTGTTAAGTCAGCATATACTTTAGTAGCTGGAGCAATGTATTCTTGTAAAGAAACATCTCTTTCAATAACCATTAAAGCACCAATTTTGTTCTTACGTAAGTAATCAACGGCATCCATTATTTCATAAACAACACGTTCTCTTTCTTCAACAGTAAGAACTTTATGACGGCCTAATAATTTAGTACGACCAATTGATTCTAAGAAACTTCTGATTTCTGGTTGGAATAGAACAATGACAGCAATAGGTCCCCAATCGAAGACATAAGTTAATAAGAAACCTACAGTATGTAATTGTAATAATTCACTTAAAATATAAACAGCTAAAACAATGATGACACCTTTAACAATTAAAAGCATTTTAACGTTATTTTTAACATTTTTTAATATATAGTACAACATACACCATATAACGCATATGTCGATAATCTTCGTAAATATTGACCACACTGAAGATAAAGTCATAGTTTATCTTTCCTCCTCTTTACGTTATTTATTATATCAAATATATAGATAAAAAAACAACCCAAATAGAAAAGAACTTTTTGAGTTCTTTTATTATTCACTAATAGTTAAAGTTTTATTAGATGGCTCAATTTGAATAAAGGTATTACCATCATTAACAACTATTTCTTCACCATTTTGATATTTGTAGATAGTTTGGGAAGAACGAGTTTTTTTCTCCCAAGTAATAGGTACGGCATATCCTTCACTAATGAAGTATCCTTCCCCACTACCAATATTATCTAATTCTTGACGACCTTTATCATCATCATTAATAGCATTATTATGAACTTTATAAGTTATGATATTTTTAACTGTATATTGTTCTTTAGTACCATAATCTTTATGTTCTTCACCATTAACATATCTTTTATATACTTTGTTTTCACTATCATATTTATAACTAGTTGTTACATAGTTAGAATATGGTATTTCAACATAGTTAGCTACTTCTGCACCTTCCATACTAGATAGATCATTTTCTTCAGCAGTATAGTTAAGTAGTAAGCCTTTTGAAGTAGTCTTGCGGAATCCTAATTTATCGATACCATCATTAAGCATTTTAGAACTTGAAAAACCGGTATGTTCTCTTGAGACTGGTAAGTTTTTACGAACGAAGTATTTGCCTTCGTAGTAACGACCATCTAAGTGATCAATATTTAGTTTAGAAATATCATCTAAAGCGCCAGGACTTCCGCCCCAGTGAACATAAATAGCATCATTTTCTAAAGCATAATCTAAGAAGTAGGCTCTTGAACTTCTAATAGAACCGATATCCGCAAGGTCGGCATCTTTATAGACAGCCATAAAACGAGTTATGCCACCTTCAACAATTATTTCATAAACTAGATAAGCATCTTGAAGACCCATATGATAACGACGAGCACTACCAAGGTTATTAATCATAACGGCAACTGGTCTAGTTTTAGAGTTAACATCAACTATTTGAACTTCTTTAGGAACAACTTGGGGAACTTCAGGAGTTTGTTCTTTTGGTTTAAATACTTTATCTTTATTAGTATAGATAAGAGCTCCACAACCTAATAAAATAATTATTATTACTAAGAATATTAATCCTTTATGACTTTTTCTTTTTTTTGTTTTTACTTTCTTCATACTGCACCTCTAACTTCTTTCAAAAAACTCATTAAAGAAAACTTTGACAATAATTATAGTTATAAGGATAAATAAAAGATAAACAAAAATTCTTGTTATATTAAGACTATTAGATACAATATCATCTTGATATATTTGTAAGAGTTTTTGGGCTTCTTCTTTTACATCTTCATAATTATTATAATCTTTAAAATATATTTCAACATTTTCTATCCATTGTAATTCTTTTTTATCATGATAATTTCTAGCTATGACAGATATATAATCTGTAATAAGTTCATCTACTTCATTTGGTACTTCATATAAGGATGGAGTTAATGGAGATGATGTAACTTTATTACCATTAGCTTTTTCAAATTCTATACCTACATTATACAACAATTCTTCTTGGTTGGCAGTGCTAAAAAATTCTAAACCGTAAGCAAAACCATCACTATCATAGCCCATTGGAATAGTAATTGAAGGGTAACCAATAACACTTCCAAGACTGCTACCTGGGCTTATATTAGCGACTCCAGCGTTATATTTACCTGGTTTATTTTTTAATGTTGGATAGACTATTAAATCTAAATTATTTTCTGTAAAGTAATTATCAACATAATTGCGATAGACACTTTTTTGACCACTTTTTTTATCAGATTGTTTATCACCGACACCACAACCAGATAAGTAACCTCCTAATGATTGAACATGACCGCTAGAATTGGCTAGCTGTTTAAAAGTACGAATAGTACCAGCTGTTCCTTTTAAGTATTTATTTATACCATCACACATAGTAATTCCAGATTGGGTTGAACTAGCGATATTAATATTAGAATTTTTAACAAAATCATTTAAGTAAATAATATTAGCACCCGCTGCTTCTAAATTAGCAATAGTTTTAGTAGCAATATTATAGATATCTTCGTCAGTTTTACTTGCAACACCACCACTATTACCAGCACCTTTTAAGTATTCAGTTGGAACACCTATATTAATTCCTTTTAAACTAAATTTTTTATTATTTAAAGTAAAGCCTTTTGAGGAATTAGTAACAGAATCACTACTATCAGCACCAGCGATTACTGATAAGATTAAAGCATTATCAGAAACGGTACTACTTATAACACCGACTGTATCACGGTAAATATCATATGGGATAACACCAGTACGGCTTACTAAACCAAAGGTTGGACGCATGCCAACTAAACCAGCACCAGCGGCAGGAAGTCTTACAGAGGAATTAGTATCAGTACCTAAGGCAGCAGCAGCAAAGGCCGCTTTAACTCCGACAGCAGAACCACCACTACTACCATATGGAGTATATTCATTATTAAAAACATTTCTTACATAACCATATGAACTATAGGAATCACGAGCAGAGAATGCTAGTTCACTCATATTAGTAGAAGCTAAGATAATGGCGCCAGCATCAATTAATTTTTGAATAACATAAGCGTTTTCATTTGGATAGTTATCGCTTAAAGATTTAGTACCAGCAGTTGTAGGCATACCATAAACATCAATATTACATTTAACTAAGATAGGAATACCATGTAATGGACCACGAATATTACCACTTAAGCGTTCTTGATCTAGTTTTTGCGCTTGTTCAATAGCATGTTCATTAATTGTTCTAATGGCATTAAACTGATAATCATAAGCTTCGATTCTTTCTAAATATAATTTAACTAAAGTTTCACTGGTAATAAAACCATAACTTAAATCCATTCTTAATTCTTCAATACTTGAGGTTGTAATATCAATAGGAGCAATCGTTTGAGCATGACATCTAACCATCAAGAAAAGAAGCATAATAAAGAAGATTGATATGCTTTTTTTCATATACTCACCTACCTCATTTTCTGTGCTTCTCTTTTTAAGTCTCTTTCTTTAATTGTTTCACGTTTATCATATAGTTTTTTACCTTTACCAATACCTAATAATATTTTAACTTTATTCTTAACTAGATAAGCTTTTAAAGGAACTAAACTATATCCTTCACGATCTATTTTTTCTTTTAATTTTTTTATTTCATTTTTATGTAATAATAATTTTCTGGTTCTTCTTTCATCATGATTAAATTGATTCCCTTCTTCGTATTTTGCAATATACATATTAATTAAGTATACTTCGTTATTACGAATGATAGCAAAAGTATCTTTTAAATCACCAGAACCTCTTCTTAAAGATTTGATTTCAGTACCTTTAAGTTCAATTCCACATTCAATACTTTCTTCTATATAATAATCAAAATTAGCTTTCTTGTTTTTTATCTCCATTTTCATCAACCTTTACTAATTCAAAGTCAACCATTGAATTTTCTTTAGATGCTGCAACACACTTGACTCTAACTTTATCCCCTAAACGATAAGTCTTTTTAGTTGACTTACCAATCATTGCTAGTAATTCTGGAACATATGTAAAATAATCACCTTTTAAAGTTTGAACATGAACTAAGCCTTCAACTAGATTAGGTAGTTGAACAAAGAAACCAAAGTTGGTAATAGTATCAATAACACCTTCATACTCTTCACCAATATGATCTTCCATGTATTCAGCAACTTTCATATCAAAGACATCACGTTCAGCATCAACAGATGCTACTTCTCTTTCAGAAGAATGAGCAGCTATTTCAACTAAGTTGTTTTCTAAAGTTTGAATAGTTGTCATCGACATATCATGTTCAATTAAATATGTTTTTAGTAGACGATGAACTACTAAGTCAGGATATCTTCTGATTGGACTAGTGAAGTGAGTATAAGCACGACTTGCTAGACCAAAGTGACCAATATTATCTTTACTATATTCAGCTTTACGCATACTTCGTAATAATAAGCTTGATAGTATTTCAAATTCTTTTTTATCTCTTAATTGATTTAAGATATTATCCATAGACTTAGGAGTTAGTTCTCGAACATTACCAGTTAATTTATATCCTAAGATACTAACCATAGTCATGAATTCATCAATTTTTTCTGGTTTAGGTACATCATGGACACGATAGATGAATGGTAAATCCATATTATAAATATGAGTAGCGACAGTTTCATTAGCAGCTATCATGAAGTCTTCAATAAGCATTTCGCCTTCTTCACGAGTACGTTTAACTATATCGATTGCTTTACCATTTTCATCTTGAACGACTTTAGCTTCATCGATATCGAAACTAATATAACCACGATTCATATGTTCTTTACGTAAGATATGATGTAAGTCATTCATCATTCTTAAATCATCAGCAAATTCGGCATAATCAGGTGCAACGATATTTCTTACAATAATATCATTAACTTTTTTATAAGTCATTTTTTTACGACTCTTTATATAACTTGGAAAGATATCGTAATTAACTATTTTACCTTTATTATCTATTTCCATAACACAAGACATTGTAAGTCTTATTGTTCCTTCATTTAAAGAACAGATACCATTTGATAATTTATGAGGTAACATTGGAATAACAGTATCAGCTAAGTAAGAAGATGTTCCTCTTTCATAAGCGGCATCACCTAAAGCGGTATTTTCTTTAACATAATTTGAAACATCAGCGATATGAACACCTAATTCATAGTTACCATTATCTAACTTTTTAATACTAATCGCATCATCGATATCTTTAGTATCATCACCATCGATAGTAAAGATAACTTCACCAGTTAAATCACGACGGCCTTCATATTCTTTTGGATCAACTTCAGAAGGAATATCGAGTAATTCTTTTTCCACTTCTTCACCAAAGTCTTCATAAATACCATGTTTATAAGCAATACTTAAAATATCAGTACCTGGATCATCTTTATGACCGATTATTTTAACGACTTCAGCTATATATTTATGTTTATTAACTTCTTTAATTACTTTAACTAAGACTTTATGACCAGCAACACAATCTTTAATCGATTCAGGAGTTAACATTATAGTTAAATCTTTTTTATCATCATCTAGTTTAACGAAAGCATCGCCATCATCTTCAAATTCAATTTCACCTACTAGGTTTTGTAATTCTCTTTTAATGATTCTTAATATCTTAGCTTCTTTTCTAACACCAGAAGGAAAAACTTCAGCTAAAACGATATCATCATGAATAGCGCCATTCATATTATTTTCAGATACATAAATGTCGTCTTCTTTGTCTAAGATAATGAAACCAAAACCTTTTTTACTAACAGATAAACGACCAATTTTTAAACCAGGACAATTTTGTAATAATATATATTTACCTTTTTTAGTATAAAAAACTAGATATTCATCTACTAATTCATTTAATGCTTCTTGTAATTCGTGATATTCATCAGCAGTTTTTAAACCTAACATATCATTTATTTCAATAGCTTCTTTGGCAGTATGAACATCTTTAAGAACTTCTAAGATTTGTTCTTTCATGTTATCACCTTAAACTCTCTTTTTATTCACTAGTTATCTATTATTTAATATACCATATTTCACATTAAATTAATAGGAACAAAAGTAAAATAAATAATTAAAATTATTATATTTTACATTAAGAAACCTCACGATTCCTTTTTCTTGCTTCATTGGAGTCTCCTCCTCCACAAGCCTAACTTCCGATGGTCGCCACCGTACAATACTTTTATTTCTTTTTAATTTTTCTTTTATTCCTTAACTTATTTGATAACTCTTAAACAATCCTTCAATCATTATATTTATACTCGCATTTATATCTCTATCCATTTCTAATCCACAATTTTTACATTTATATTTCCTTTTACTTAGATTTTTCATTTCTACTTCTTTATGATTACATCTTGAACATATCTGACTACTAGCATAATATCTATTTACTTGATAGAATTTCTTACCGAGCCATTTACATTTATATTTTAATCTTCTTATAATGTCTCCCATTGTAGAATTAGTAATAGATCTTCTTAGATATTTTTTAGATTCTTCTATCATTTTTGTAATACTTAAATCTTCACTTATTATAATGTCATAATCTTTTGTGATTTTACTTACAATTTCTTCATTAGTTTTAATACGAGCATTTTTTAGTTTTCTATATATTTCTTCTAACTTTATTTTAGTTTTATAGTAGTTATTACTTCCTTTTATTTTTCTAGATAAGCTTCTTTGTAATCTTTTTATTCTTCTTTCATATTTATTTAAATAATTAGGATTACCATAAGAAATACCATCACTTGTAGTTACTAAACTTTTTATACCTACATCTATTCCGACTACACTTGAAGGGATAATATCTTTTATAGCTAGTTCTTCTTCAACACATACTGATACATAGTATTTGTTTGCTACTTTAGAGATAGTAGCATTTAGTATTCTTCCATTTATTTTATTTAAGTTTCTATAACCTCTTATTTTTACATCTTTTAATTTAGGTAAAGTTATTTCTTTATTTACTAAATCTACTTTTATATTTTCGTATATTTTATCTTTATATTTATTTTTTATATAATTAGTACGATAACTATCTTTTACTCCTTTAGCTTTAAACTTAGGATATCCACCTTTCTTAGAAAAATACTTTTGAAAGCCATTATCTAAATCAAATAAAGAACATCTTAAAGCACAGACATCTACTTCCTTTAAAAATGGGTAGGTAATAGTTAAAGATGGGACTTGCTTGCTTAAATCATATTTGGACAAAAAAATATTATCTTTTTTCTTATCTAACATATAGTTATAAATAAACCTAGAACAACCAAGAGTTTTATTAATTAACTCTTTTTGTTTGTAATTAGGATACAATCTAAATTTATAAGCTTTATTAATAATCATAACCATCTTCCCCTGTAAGATAATTATACAATAACGAACTAGTGTTCGTCAACATATTTTCAATATTTTTAAGAACTTTCCTATAAGGCAAAAAAAAGAGTCCTTAACGGACTATTGTATAAACATTATAAATGATATAACGAAGAATAATACGCCTAAGGCAATTGTTAATCTAGTTATAACTAGTTCTAATCCTCTTTCTTTTTGATTTTGGAATAGAACATCATTTCCTCCTGAGATTATTTGACTAGAATCGCTAGCTTTATTACTTTGTAATAAAACGATTGCTATTAATAATATTGATACAATTAAAAGTGCTATTTCCATAAAATCACTTCCGTTCCGATTAATAATCTACCATATATTTACGAATAAATCAAGAAAAAAAGACCTTTTCGGCCTTATTTGAATAATTTTAAGATCTCTTTAGCTCTTCTTCTAAATAACATAGAAGTCATACCATCTAGTAAACCAGCACAGATAGTAAATAAACCCATTAATCTAGTTATTAACATAAAGGTACTAAATGGATTAAAGATAAGTAATAATCCCATTATAAATATTAGGATACCAATAAAGGTAATTAATGGAGCTGTTTCTTCATTTGAGGTAGCAAATTTAATACCATAATATAGTTTTTCTATAGCTAAAACAAGGAACCATACTCCTAAGATAACACCAATAGTATCAAGAACCTTAAGGGAATTATCATATAGGTATACATAAGTAAAGATACCAAGGATTACCCCAATAACACCAACAATTAAATCGATAGCAAAGACTTTTTTACCTAGCCCATCATATAAATATCTGATGATATAGAATAAACCACTAATTGTAATAAAGGCGGATGAAATAACAACAGTAGTAGTCAACTGGAATTTATTACCTATAATATAAATCAATCCTACTATTACACTAATTAACGCTAATGAAAGTGATACAATCATTAAGTTTTCCATTCTTTTTATTACCTTGTTCATATGTCTACACCTCTAGTATAATTTTAAAACATAAAATAACATATTGCAATATTTTTTAGATGTGATATAATATCTTCTTATTTTGAAAGGGGTGCCTCATGAAACTAAAGAATTTGTCTATTTTTGAGTTCGATAATTATTCTTTTAATCATCCTTTAAGTAGTTATCATCAAAGTTCTAGCTATGCTTTAATGATGGCAGAACAAGGTTATGATTATGACTTATTAGGTCTTGTTGATGATGATGATAATATTCATGCGGCTTCTCTAATTTTATCTAAAAGATTAGGTATGTTTAACAGATATGGATATGCACCTAAAGGATTTTTAATCGATTATTATGATCCAGAATTAATAAGTGAATTTACTAAATTATTAAAGAAATATTATTATAAAAAGAACTTTGCCTTTATTAAGATTAATCCTGAAATATCAATTGGTAATGTGGATTATGAAAATAAGAAAGTTACTTATAATAAGAATCAAATTATTGAAAATACTTTAATTAATTTAGGGTTTCGTAAGTTAGAGGGAAATAAAAGATTTGAAACTAAGATTCCGAAATATAGTGCAATTCAAATACTTAAGAAGACTAATTTAAAAACAGTATCTAAAAATACTCGTAATAAAATTAATAAAAGTATTAGAAATGGTCTTTCTTTAGTTAAAGGAAATAGAGACCAAATTGAAATATTATATCAATTTATTAAAAAGAAAAAAGATTACCCTATTGAACATTACTATAATTACTATAATGCATTTTCTAAGAAAGATGAGATTGATATTTTATTAGTTAAAATTAATTTTGAAGAATGTTTAATTAATTTAAGAGAAAAGTATGAAGAAGAATTAGAACGTAATAATAAATTAGTAGCTAAAGTTATGAACAAACCAACGGAAGATAATTTAAGAAGAAAGTTAGATTCTGATAATGCCTTAAATGCTTATAATGAAGCTTTAGCTGAAACAACGAATTATTTAGCACAAGCTAAAGAGGCATTTATTGCCGGAGCGATTACTATTAAATATAAGAATAGAGTTAATATTTTAATAAGTGGATATGATCAAGACTTTAAAAAGTATTGTCCTAATTATTTCTTACACTATAAATTAATTGAATATTATAAAGATGATTATGACTTTATGGATTTAAATGGAATTACTGGTGATTTTACTAAAGAGAATCCATATAAAGGATTAGATGAATTTAAGATGGGATTTAAACCTATGGCTTTTGAAAATATTGGCGAATATGATTATATAATTAATGATGGATTATATAAGAGTATGGAACAAAGCGGGCAGTTAGCTAAGGAGTTTAAGAGAAAAGAAAAAAGTATTAACAACTAATACTTTTTTTAATTACCATAAATTTTATTGTGACAAGTTTGTTCATGATTAGTATAGAAATATTCATGTAGTTCATAAACATGCTTGTTAATATCTTTGACTTTATCCTCAAATTTTTTACTGTTACCTTCTTTAGTTAAAATAGCTATAGCATATGGATGTTCGGCATAAACAAGACCAATATCATGGTAGACTGAACCGTATTCACCATATTTATGGGCAGCTTTAATATTTAGATCTGGTAAAGCTAGATCATTTTGTTCAGCATTAAGTAAATAGCTTTGTAATTCTTGACCAAGTTCTTCATTATTGTTAATAAATTCATTTAAGGTTTTCAGATAGATAAAGGCATCATCAACAGAGATATAACCAAATTTATCTGTACCATCAAGAATGTATTTAGCACCTAAAGATTCACCATATTCTTTTAAGTTATTATAACCAATATAATCAATTAACATTAAGTGAGCAGAGTTATCACTTACTTCAATTGCATATTTAACTAAAGTTCTTAATGATACTTTAGTACCATAACTTAGTTTTTTCATATATTTACTAGATGAAGCAATATATTTTTTAGAATAAGTCATAGTATCATCTAAGTTAATTTCACCAGTACTAGCTTTAGTATAAAGATATAAGGCATCAACTAGTTTAATGGTACTTGCCGCATAGTAACTAGCATCTTCATTATAGGTATAAGAAAATCCATAAGTTAAATCTTCATATCGAATACTAGTTTCATAATTATCTTTAATATATTCATTTAATTCATTAATTTTTTGTTCTAGTTCCTCATTATTTTCTTCAGCAGTATAAGGATTTGCTATACAATCATTATATTGTTTTAAAAGCTCTTCTTGTCTTTTCTTTTCTTCTTGTTCTTCTTTTTTGTTATTAATACTATAGGTTATAGAACCTTTAGGATTATTAAAGTAATCAAGAGATAGAAGACAGATACCAAGAATAAATAATAGGAAGATAAAGATAAGGAATAAATGATTTTTCTTTTTCTTAGGTGGTTTGATTTCTTTTTCGTCTTCAGAGAAAAGACGTCGAGCAAATCGTTCTTTTCTTAATCTCTCCTGACGTTCTAGTTCTTGTTGTTTTTGTAAGACTATATCTTTATGTTTACTTTCGCGACTAGGTAGTTCGGGTTTTATTTCTTCTTTTAGGTTTTCTTTTGGTGAATATTTTTCTGCTCTTGTAACTTTAGGATGTTTTTGTTGTTTTTTATTTTTTAATTTATTTTTAGTTACTCTTAGTTTTTTACGAATTTTATAAAAGATATTTTTATTATCTTCAAAGATATCAGTGAATAGTTCTTCATCTTTTAAAGGATCTTCTAAATCAGTATTTTCTTGTTCTAATATTTCTTTAACTTTTTCAACTAAGCCTTCGTGATTATAGGTATAATCTTCAAGATTAATATCTAGTTGTTTAGTAATAATTAAATCTTCTTTTGGTCTTTCTACTGGTTTTATTTCTTCAACTGGTTTTGGTTCTTCGGTTATTGGTTTTTCTTTTGGAAGTTCTATTGGTTGTTCAAAAGTTTTTTTTGCTTTTTTGGTTGTTGTTTTTTTAGGAGTAGATTTCTTGGTTGTTTTAGGGGTTGTAGTCTTCTTAGTCGTCGTCTTTTTAGTTGTTGTCTTAGAAGCTGTAGTCTTCTTAGTTGCCGTTTTAGTTGGGGTTTTCTTGGCTACACTTTTCTTAGTTGTAGTTTTAGTTGTCTTCTTTGGTGTTGTTTTAGAACTAGCTGTTGTTTTAGTTTTAGTTGGAGATTTTTTAGGAGTTGTTTTTTTCGTAGTTGAGGTTTTCTTGGTTGTTGATTTAGGATTTTTTTTAACCGTCTTTTTTACAGAAGAAGGGTTTGTTTTTTTGGTTGTTTTAGTTTTCTTTTCTTCTTCCATAAATATCACCTAGGCACTATTATATCTTGTTTTAGACATAAAAAAAAGTGAAAATTAATTCACTTTTTGTTAATCATTTAAATTATTCAATGATTTCAGTAACCATACCAGCACCAACAGTACGTCCACCTTCACGAATAGAGAATTTAGTACCATTTTCAAGTGCAACTGGGCTGATTAATTCAACAGTCATGTCGACATTATCACCAGGCATTACCATTTCAGTTCCTTCTGGAAGTGTAATAACACCAGTAACATCAGTAGTTCTGAAATAGAATTGTGGTCTGTAGTTTGCGAAGAATGGAGTATGACGTCCGCCTTCTTCTTTGCTTAATACATAAACTGAACCTTTGAATTTATGATGTGGAGTAACAGATCCAGGTTTAGCTAGAACTTGTCCTCTTTCAACTTGGTCTCTTGAGATACCACGTAATAATGCACCAGCATTATCACCAGCGATAGCTGAATCAAGAGATTTTCTAAACATTTCGATACCAGTAACAACTGTTTTTTGAGTTGGTCTTAAACCAACGATTTCAACTTCGTCGTTAAGTTTTAATTCACCACGTTCAACACGGCCAGTAACAACTGTTCCACGTCCAGAAATAGTGAATACGTCTTCAATACTCATTAAGAATGGTTTATCAGTATCACGTACTGGTAAATCAATATATGAATCAACAGCAGCCATTAAGTCTTTAATAGCTTGAACATCTGCAGGATTTCCTTCAAGAGCTTTAAGAGCAGAACCTCTAATAATAGGGCAGTTATCGCCATCGAATTCATATTCATTTAATAATTCACGAATTTCCATTTCAACTAAGTCTAATAATTCAGGATCATCAACTTGGTCGCATTTGTTCATGAATACAACAATTTTAGGAACACCAACTTGTCTAGCAAGTAAGATATGTTCACGAGTTTGAGGCATTGGTCCATCTGCAGCAGATACAACAAGGATTGCACCATCCATTTGTGCAGCACCAGTGATCATGTTTTTAACGTAGTCAGCATGGCCTGGGCAGTCAACGTGAGCATAGTGACGTGTTTCAGTTTGATACTCAACGTGAGCAGTATTGATTGTAATACCTCTTTCTCTTTCTTCTGGTGCTTTATCGATATCAGCATAATCAACGAATTCACCAAAATATTTTGTAATAGCAGCTGTTAATGTTGTTTTACCATGGTCAACGTGTCCAATAGTACCAATATTAACATGTGGTTTTGAACGATCAAATTTTTCTTTTGACATAAAATATTTCCTCCTCTTATATATACATACATATTTTATCTAATGCTTGAAGTTTTTTCAAGTATTATTTTTATTGAGCGCTGTTTTTCTTTATAATCTCATCAGCGATAGATTTTGGTACTTCTTCATAGTGATCCATTGTCATTGTGAAGTTACCACGTCCTTGTGAATTTGATCTTAATGTAGTTGCATATCCGAACATTTCAGATAATGGAACCATTGCATCAATCTTAAGGGCGTTACCACGTGATTCTTGTCCTAGTGGACGACCACGTCTACTAGTTAAGTCTCCCATAACATTTCCCATGTATTCTTCAGGAACTACTACTTCTACTTTCATAATAGGTTCTAGAAGAACTGGTTTACATTTATTTAAAGCTTCTTTTAAGGCTAAACTTGCAGCAACTTTGAAAGCCATTTCTGATGAATCGACATCATGGTATGAACCATCAAATAAAGTTGCTTTAACGTCTACCATTGGATAACCAGCAAGGATACCACCAGCCATAGCTTCTTGTAATCCTTTATCTGTTACTGGAATATATTCACGAGGAACAACTCCACCAACGATAGCATCAACGAATTCATAACCTTTATCTTTATTAGGTTCAAATCTAACCCAAACATGTCCGTATTGTCCACGTCCACCAGATTGTTTAATGTATTTACCTTCACATTCACCCATTTGAGTTAATGTTTCACGATAAGCAACTTGAGGACGACCAATGTTAGCTTCAACATTGAATTCATCTTTCATACGACGAACTAATACTTCTAGGTGTAATTCACCCATACCACTGATAACTGTTTGACCAGTTTCAGGATCAGTTCTATATTTGAATGTTGGATCTTCTTCAGCAAGCTTTTGTAAAGCAATACCTAATTTATCTTGGTCAGCTTTTGATTTTGGTTCAATAGCTTCATCGATAACTGGTTCTGGGAATTCCATACCATTCATGATTACTGGATTCTTTTCATCACATAGTGTATCAGCTGTAGTAGTATTTTTTAAACCAACTAATGCAGCGATTTCACCAGTCCATACTTCAGTAATTTCTTTTCTTTGGTTAGCATGCATCTGTAAGATACGTCCAACTCTTTCTTTAACATCTTTAGTACTATTTAAGATATATGAACCACTAGTTAAGTGTCCACTATAAACTCTAAAGAATGCTAGACGACCAACGAATGGGTCTGTCATAATTTTGAAGGCCATTGCTGTAAATGGTTCGCTATCACTTGGATGACGTTTTACAATATTACCATTTTTATCAGTACATTCAATAGCTTCAACATCAGTTGGAGCTGGCATGTAATCGATAACAGCATCTAGAGCTAATTTAACACCAGTATTTGATAAAGCACTACCACATAATACTGGGAAGAATTGAGCAGCTAGAACACCTTTTCTAATAGCAGATTTAATTTCTTCAACTGTTAATTCATTACCATCTAAGTATTTTTCCATTAAAGCGTCATCGAATTCAACAGCTTTTTCTACTAATTCTAATCTCTTAGTTTCAACTAAGTCTTTTAAATTTTCAGGGATTGGAATTTCAACATAATTTTCATGTTGATCATTTCTATCAAATTGATAAGCTTTTCTAGTAATTAAGTCGATAATTCCATTAAATTCAGATTCAGCACCAATAGGCCATTGAATAGGAGCATAATTAACACCTAATCTCTTACCAATTGTATCTAGACTGAATTCGAAGTCAGCACCAATTTTATCCATTTTATTAACGAAAATCATTCTTGGTACTTTATATTCAGTAGCTTGTCTCCAAACTGTTTCAGATTGAGGTTCAACACCAGCGTTACCATCTAGTAAGCAGATAGAACCATCTAATACTCTTAGAGATCTTTGAACTTCTACTGTAAAGTCTACGTGTCCTGGAGTATCAATAATATTTAAACGGTATCCTTTCCAGTGAGCAGTAGTTGCTGCACTAGTAATAGTAATACCACGTTCTTTTTCTTGTTCCATCCAGTCCATTTGTGATTCACCATCGTGTGTCTCACCTATTTTATGAGTAATACCAGTATGGAATAAAACTCTTTCTGTGAAAGTAGTTTTACCAGCATCGATGTGTGCCATTATACCAATATTACGAATTTTATCTATTGTAACATCTCTTGCCATATTACCTTGCTCCTACCATCTATAATGAGCAAATGCTTTATTGGCTTCAGCCATCTTGTGAGTATCTTCACGTTTCTTAACAGCACCGCCAACTCCATTTGCAGCATCCATAATTTCATTTGCTAAATTAATAGCCATTCCTTTACCGTTTCTAGTATTAGCATAATTTACTAACCAACGTAGTGCTAATGCTTGACTTCTTTCATCAGAAACTTCAATAGGAACTTGAACATTTGAACCCCCAACTCTTCTAGATTTAACTTCTAAAAGAGGTTTAATATTTTCTAAAGCTTTTTGATAAACTTCCATTGGTTCTTCACCAGTTTTTTCTTTTACGATATCGAAAGCTTCATATAATATTCTTTCAGCAGTACCTTTTTTACCATCTTGCATAATTTGGTTAATTAACTTAGTAACTACCTTTGAATTATATATAGGATCTGGTAATACATCTCTTTTTACTGCACGTCTTTTACGCATATAATTCTCTCCTTCCTTAATTATTTATTAATAAGTCAAGTAACTATTTAGGTCTTTTTGTACCATATTTACTACGACCTTGTTTTCTGTTATTAACTCCTTGTGTATCTAATGTACCACGAATAATGTGATAACGAACACCGATTAGGTCTTTAACACGACCACCACGTACTAATACTACGCTGTGTTCTTGTAAGTTATGTCCTTCACCTGGAATATAAGTATCTACTTCTCTTCCGTTTGATAATCTAACACGCGCATATTTTCTTAATGCTGAGTTAGGTTTCTTTGGAGTACGAGTACCAACTTTAGTACAAACTCCTCTTTTTTGTGGACTATTTTGAACAGTAGATTTTCTTTCCATACTATTGAAACCAATATTTAATACTGGACTTTTACTCTTTTTAGTTTTGTCTTTTCTGTTCTTTCTTACTAATTGATTAATAGTTGTCATATATGTCCTCCTCTCATATACACACATCCTGGTGTATCAAACAATCCTTTAAATTAGGTTCCACCTAAGTAGAACCTAAATTTAAAATGCATAAATAATATATCATTTTGTACTATTTGTGTCAAGAAAAAAAGCTAAATTTCTTTAACTTTTATAATCATAATAATCTTTTGAAGTATATTTCTTACAATTGATGTATGATACAGCTTTATATTCTTCAGTAGAATCATCATAATATGCTAAGCTATATCCCTTACATGTATTATCAGGTATATTACTGTCAGTAATTAGTTTTTCATCTTTTAGTTCTTCAAGATCAACTTTAATCTTTTGATCTCTAGTACCATAATATTGATTTGCTTCAATATATTTTAAAGTTGCTTCATTAATTAGTTTTTCATATCCTTGATAAGTCTTTAATATATTTTTATTACTAGAAGTAGTACTTATAAGAATAATGATTACAATGATAATTACAAGCCATAAACCACCGATAGCTTTTACTTTAGTTGGTAGAGCTTGGAATTTATTCCATAGTCCTTTAAAAAATTCACTAATAGATTTACCTATTTCTTTAAATATTCTCTTTACTTTATTTAAGGCTTTTTGATTTCGACTAGCCATGTTATCACTCCTATTATTAATTATTTGCTGTTTGATAATTATAACATGTTATATATGGAGATATAACTATGTTACCATTTTGTTCATATACATTACTATATCCTTGGCAGACGCTTGTATTATCTTGAGCATATAAGGGTGTTAAGTATTCTAAGTTAATTAAGGTAGTAGCATCAATAGTTATTATTTCACTACCTAGTTCATAAGGATTAGCATCAAGATAGTTTTGGGTAGCTAATTTAAGTCTGGTTTCTAAGCCACGATAGTAATTATAATCAACAGTATCTGGAATAGGTTCTGGGTCAGGTTCTGGTTCGGGAGTATTGCTTTGAATTTCTTGAGTTTCTTTATCAGGTCTATTTTCTTCAACACTTTTATATAATGAGTTTATTTGAATAGAAACAAAGATAAGTAAAAGTGCAAGTAAGCAAGTAACGATAATCATTTCTTTTAAACCGAATCCCTGATTGCCCAACTTCATGTAAAACCCTCCAATACTTATTTAATTATAATACAAATATATATTTTTTACTAGCCAATAAAAAAGATAAGTTCATAAAACTTATCCTTTTGTTTTGAATTTATAATTAAGCTAATTCTACTGTAGCTCCAGCTTCTTCTAATTGTGCTTTTAATTCGTCAGCTTCTTTAGCAGGAATATTTTCTTTAATATTTCCACCATTATCAGCTAAACCTTTAGCTTCTACTAATCCTAAGCCAGTAACTTCTTTAATGATTTTGATTACTTGCATCTTAGCAGCTCCAGCATCTTTTAATACTACAGTTTTAGTAGCTGCAGTATCTTCAGCAGCTGCGGCTCCACCAGCTGCAGGAGCAGCTACTGCTACTGCACTTGGATCTACACCAAATTCTTCTTTCATAGCGTCAACTAATTCTTTAACTTCAAGAATAGTCATTTCTTTTAAAGCACTTATAAATTCATCTTTTGTTAATTTTGCCATATTTTTTCTTTCCTTTCTTTATTTCAAAATTATTTTTCTAATTGTTCTGCATACATATTTAGTCCAACAGCTAAATCTCTAACATATTGGATCATACCACCAGCAAGCATTGTAAGTAAGCCTTCTCTTGATGGAATAGTAGCATATTCTCTAATAACATCTAAATCTGCTTTAGCGCCATTAATAATACCAACAGTCATATTAGCATTTTCATGTTCTTTAGCAAATTTAGAAATAATTTTAATTGGTTCAAGTAAATCTTTACCAAATAAAATTGCATTTGGTCCTTCTAAGAAACCATCTAAGTTAATGTTTAAGTCATCTAATGCCCTTTTAAATAATGTGTTTTTGTAAACTTTTACTGTACTATCAGTTTTCTTTAGTTCTTTTCTTAAGTCACTAAGTTCAGATACTGTTAATCCTTGATAAGTAAAAACGATTACAGATTCACTATTTTGAATATTAGATTTAATTTCTTCAACAATACCTTTTTTGTTTTCTAATATTTTAGCACTTGCCATTATTTCCCTCCTTTAAGGATTTATTAAAAAAGCTTTCCTCCAAAGGAAAGCTTAAATCACATTAAAACTAATGTTATATTAAGTCTTTTCCTCGGCAAGATTTATTTTTGTACTTGCTGTCTTTGGAGAGTGCTTTTTTCTAACAACTCATATTATAAGCTAATACTAATTAAATGTCAAAAGAATTTTGGTCAACTTTAATACCAGGACCCATAGTACTAGCAATTGTAATATTGTTAATATATTTACCTTTTACTGCTGTAGGTTTTGCTTTAACAATAGTATTTACTACATAGTTAAGGTTTTCTAGTAATTTCTTTTCATCAAATGATACTTTACCAATAATAGTATGAACATTACCATAAGTATCAGTTTTATATTCGATCATACCTTTTTTGATATCATTTACAGCTCTAGCAGTATCCATAGTTACTGTACCTGTTTTAGGGTTTGGCATTAAACCTTTAGGTCCTAAAACACGTCCAATCTTACCTAATTGAGCCATCATATCTGGAGCAGCTACGATTACATCATAGTCAAACCAGTTTTCTTTTTCAATCTTTTCAATCATATCAGTATCACCAACATAATCTGCGCCAGCATTTCTTGCAGCTTCAGCAGCTTCACCTTTAGCGATAACTAATACTTTTTTAGATTTACCAGTACCATTAGGTAATACCATAGATCCTCTTAATTGTTGATCTGCTTTTTTAGTATCAAGATTTAGATTTAAAGCAACTTCAACAGTAGCATCAAAACTAGTAATAGAAGTTTCTTTAACTAATTTAATTGCTTCTTCTTTAGTATAAAGAGTATTCTTTTCTACTTTTTTAGAAGCTTCCACATACTTCTTACCTGATTTTCCCATATTTTTTACCTCCTAATTGTGGTTTATTAGCGGATTTTTATATATAAGGAACAAACTATTCAGCTTGTTCAGTTTCTTCTTCGTCTTCTTTATCGCTGATAACTTCAACTTCATGTTCAGCATTAGCTTCTTCTTCCATCTTAGCAAGTTCAGCTTCTCTCTTAGCTTCTTTAAGAGCTTCAGCTTCAGCTTCTTTTTGTTGTTCAGCTAATTCTTGGTCATTTAAACCTTTAACAGCGACACCCATGTTTCTTGCAGTACCTTCGATGATTTTCATTGCTGCTTCAACATCATAAGCATTTAAGTCTGGTAATTTAGTTTCAGCAATACTTCTTAAATCATCAATAGTAATAGTTGCAACTACTTCATTGGCACCTTTTGTACTACCTTTTTGAATTTTTGCTGCTTTCTTAATTAAGAATCCAGCTGGTGGAGTCTTAAGAACGAAATCGAATGTTCTATCTTCATAAAGACTGATTTCAACAGGAACGATATCTCCCATTTTATCTTTAGTAGCATCATTAAATTTAGTACAAAATTCTTGTAGATTAATACCTGCAGGTCCTAATACTGTACCAACTGGTGGAGCTGGTGTTGCTTTGCCAGCAGGAATTTGTAATTTAATTTTCTTTACGGCTTCTTTTGCCACGAAAAACACCTCCTAAAAAATTTTTTTCGCGAAAGTGGTCAAAGGCAATCCGCTTATTCCCTCCCACTTAAGCTAATTGTGCTAAATACACAATTGCATTTAAGATATTAACATATATTTATGATAAATGCAAGTAATTAAGGACGAATATTCATTCTTTTACTTGGTAATTTATATGTTAAAACTATATCTGTTGATGGCTTATCATCATGTGATAAATTATCTTTATATTTACGTGGTATCTCATTAGCTTCAAATAAGACACAGTTATAGAATAAATCTGTTGAGTCGGAAATGGTACTGTTAGCACGATAGCTTAACATGATTGTACCATTTTCACGACCAACTTTATATATTGTATTCTCAGCTTTTTCTAATAATTCAGATTCAATACGATCTTCAGTACTAAAACTAGCAAATGGATAACTTTGTACTTCACTAGCAACGATAGTTTCTAAAATATTAGATAGATAGACAATATCATATTTATTAGGAAAAGCTTTAGCTAAATCAAAGACATCACAGTTTTTAAATTCTGGATAGTCACGATGACGAAGAATAGTTTGTAATTTATAGTATTCGCTTTCTTCAAGATAGAAAGGCATACCATTTTGAATCATTTCAGGATTATGACAATAGGAATTTGGATAAACAAAGTTTCCATAACCTTTCTTATTAAATTCATACATTATATTTTCCCAAAAGTATCCAACATCACTAGGTAGAGATGGTAATAAACGTTTTAAAGTTTTTAGATTCCAGAAAGTCTTTTTAACGCGATGATTCTCTGTCATTGGCATAAAGAAACTTTGGAAGTCTTTAAAACTTAATGATTTAATAGCAGCGATTTTTAAAAAAGAGATATATCTAGTAAGTTTATTAATATCGTATAGATCAACAGTTTTAGCACCATAATATACAGCACCTAAATATTGGTCGCCACTTGAAGCAACAGTAATTACATCTTTACCATCATATTTTATTACATCATTAATACCTTGTTGGTTTTCGGTACCATAAACAAAGCATGTTCCATATGGTGAATAGTTATAAGAAGCTGTAAAGGGTTGATCAATTAAATGTAGTGCTTCTTTAACATCTTTATTAATAGCTTGCATCAATACTCCCCTCCTTTAAAGTATAAGTATTATATGAAATGGTTATTCTTTTGTCAAAAATAAGTATGGTCCACAAAAAAATACTTTTTGCAAAGTATTTTATTGTAATTTATTAACTTGGAATAGTTCAACTTCAACAGGAGTTTCTTGACCAAATAAGTCGATTAAAACATTTAAACGATTATTTTCAGTATCAATACTATCAATAGTACCATTCATTCCTTTGAATGGACCGTCAACGATTGTTACTTTATTGCCAACAGCCATTTCAGATTCGATATTAACACGACTCATACCCATTGAAGCTAAAATACGATCTATTTCTTGAGGCATTAAAGGTGTTGGTTTGGCTTTGTGTCCTGATGATCCGATAAATCCTGTTACACCAGGTGTATTACGAACAATATACCAAGCTTCATCTGACATTATCATTTCAACTAGAACATAACCAGGAAACATTTTTTTAACTTTTTCTTTTTTTACACCATCTTTAACTTCAACTTCTTTAGTTTCAGGAATAATTACTCTAAAGATGTTATCTTGCATACCCATAGAGATAGCTCTTTGTTCAAGTTTCTCTTTTACTTTAGATTCATGACCACTATAAGTATTAACAACATACCATTCTTTTTCCATTATGATAACCATCCCTTCAAGAATGCAGCAAGTAATTCTACAGCTTCAAAGAATAAGCAAAGTATTACACAGAAAATAATAACAGCTAGTGAATACTTAAGTATTTCTGAACCTTTAGGCCATACTACTTTCTTTAGTTCTTTACCAACTAAATCGAAGTAACCTTCTTTCTTTTTTGTACTTTTTTTCTTTTTACCCTTTTTATCTGTTTTTACTTCAGCATAATCGTCATCGTCTTCAGATTCTTCATCTTCAACTTCTTCATATTCGTCATCTTCAGATTCTAAATCTTCTTCAACTTCTTCGATTTCTTCAGTTTCTTCTAATTCTTCCTCTTCTTCAAGGTCTTTTACTTCTTTTTCTTCTTTTGCTTTTTTAGCTTTTGTTTTAATTTTTGATTCTTCAACATCTTTAATATTTTTTTTCTTTGCCATAAGCCCACCTCATTAATTTTATTGTATTAAAAAAACACCTTTTCGTGTTCAACTAGAATATAACATATTACACTAGTAAAAATCAAGAAAAAAGTTCGATATTATCAAACTTTTTCTAACTTTTATATCTTTCTTCTAATATTTTTTTGATTTTAGTTTTAATTCTTTGAATTGTGTTATCCACTTGTTTAGCATTTTTATCTAATAAAGTAGCTATTTCATTGTACTTTAAGCCATTAAGCATTAAAGAATATACTTCATATTCAGTTTTAGATAGAGAATTTTCTATATCATTAATTAATTCTTTAAGATTTTCTTCTTTCAAGATGTTTTCTAAAGGATCATTTTCTTGATTATCACTTATTAAATCTTTTAAAGGGGTTGCATATTGTTCATAAACATGTTCTAAACTTAGAGAAGAACTTAATAGTTTATTTTTCTTACGACCAACTTTTAAGATTGAAGTATGAAGACGACGATTAACACAAAGAGTTATGAAACTAGATAAGGCAGTATCACGATCATCACGATAGCTATTTAAAGCATCAGAAAAACCTAGTAAAGCATCTTGGATTAAATCATTATGATCATAACCAAGAACTTTAGCTATACGAGAATACTTTTTTATGGCAATATCAATAATATATTTATATTTTTGTAAAAGATATTCTTTAGCATCTTCTGATTCTTCATAAACCATATTAATTAATTCACTATCATTTAATTCGTCGTATTTCATATACTACCTCTAATTATTTATTTACTATACCATATATTAAAATAGCCGCTGCTACTGAGGCATTTAAACTATTAACATGACCATATTGAGGAATTGATACTATAACATCACAGTTTTGTTTAACTAATCGTCCTACACCATTACCTTCACTACCAATTACTAATAAGACTTTATCAGCATAAGAGATGTTTTTGTAGTTTTCACCATCCATATCAGCAGCATAAACAAAATAACCATTCTTTTTAAAATCATCAATAACATTTACCAGGTTATTAACCATCGCAATATTAACATGTTCTAAAGCACCACTACTAGTACGCATGACAGTTGAAGTAACACTAACACTACGATCTTTAGGAATAATAATTGATTTAATACCAGCTGCTTCACAAGTTCTAATAATCGCACCAAAGTTATGAGGATCTTCTAAGTGATCAAGCATAACAACGATATTATCATTTAACATTGTTTTATAATTAACATATTCATAATCATCAATAACAATAATTATTCCTTGATGTTTACCTTCGACCATAGCATCCATTTTATGAATATCCATTGTCGAATAACTTATTTTATTATTTTTAATAAAATCAATTATTTCTTTATCATTAAAATTATTAGCTAAATAAACTTTTTTAATAGCTTTAGGATTATCTTTTAATTCATTAAAAACATTTTTACCAAATACTTTCATTATTCTTCACCTACTATAAAATCCATAATTTCTTTTATACGATCTAATTGACCATTAAAATATAATTTACCAATTAAAGTTTCTAGACCAGTTGCAAGACGATAAGTAACGATATCAGTACTTTTATTATGTGGTCCTTTGGCATTTCGACCCCATTTAACTATTTCTATTTCTTCCGGTGTTAAAAAGTTAGCATTTTCTAATCTTTCTAAATGCCTTCTTTGACTTTTAGCACTTACATAATTTAAACTTTGAGTTTGTAATTCACCTAGTTTACTTATTCCTTTTTTAATTAAATATTCTCTTATATGTTGTTCATAAATAGTATCACCCATATAAGCCATTATTAAAGGATTATCATACATAAAACCACCACCAATAATTTATCATAATCTTATTATTTTGCAACTTTTTTACTTACTTGTTTTTTCTCTGGATAATAAAGTCCTTTCTTTAAACGATTAAAGCATAAATAAAGAAAGAAGATTAAACCAATTATAAAAGTAATAACACATACTAATTGAGCAACTCTAAAGTTTAAAAACATTAAAGAATCAGTACGTAAAGATTCAATAAAGTACCTGCCTACGCCATACCACATTAGGTAGATACAACTAAGTTGACCTGTTTTTAAATAACGATAATATTTTCTAACTAGGATAAGGATAATAAAACCTAGTAAGCACCAGATTGATTCATATAAGAAAGTTGGATGATAATAAACACCACTGATTTTCATTCCATTAATAATGAAGTTAGGAATATGAAGACTTTGTAAATTTTCTAAAGTAGTAGCAAAACCATGAGCTTCACTATTAAAGAAGTTACCCCATCTACCGATAGCTTGAGCTAAGATTAAAGAAGGAACTGCAATATCCATCATTCTTAAAATACTTAGTTTTTTTATCTTACAGAAGATAATTAAAGTTAATAAACCAAAGATAATACCACCATGAATAGCTAGACCGCCTTCCCAGACAGCAAAGATACTTAAGGGATTATCAATATATAATTCATAATTAAAAGCTACATAATAGAGTCTGGCACCTAAGATACCAAAGATAATAATATAGAAAGCTAAATCAAAGATAGTATCTTTAGATATATTAAACTTCTTAGCTTCTTTAACAGCTAATAAATAACCAATAATCATCCCAAGTAAAATTAAAACAGAATACCATCTAATACTAAACATACCTATATGAAATATTTCAGGATTCATAATATCCCTCCTTGAGTAATCGTATTATATCACATTCTTTTAAGCTAAATAACAGAGATAACTTAAAAAAAGAAATTATTATTAAAATAACTTCTTATTTCATATTTTCTTTTAATAATTTATATAAGTTTTGATCTTCAAATTCGAATTCAACACCATTTTTTAATTTTACTTTATAAAGTTTATTGAAAGAAATTTTTTCAATGTCTTTTAAAGGGAACTCATAGTATACTTCTTGAGCTCTTAGATATTGAATTCCTCTGCCGATTCTTAAATCTTCATTAGGATCATTAGCTAGATATTCTAAGAATAATAATCTTTGATTAGTTAAGATAATTGTCGTTTCTTTTTCATTATCTCCTTGTTTAATATAAGCATTATCAAAGATACTAATAGTTTCTTCATTTTTTTGTAAAGTAAAATTATACATATACTCTCCTTTATAGATTATTCAGTAGGTTCTTGTTGTTCTTGACAATTTTTAGAATAATCAACACCATCTATTTTAGCAGTACAAGTAAAGTTATTGCAACTAACTTCGTACTCATTATTTTCATCAGTATTAGTATAGTTTCCATTAGCATCGATATTTGTACATAAAGTATTAAGAATTACTTCCCTTTGTAAAGCTTTAGTGAATTCGTCAACTGTTTTTTTACCATATTCATTAGTTTTACAATTCTTAGCATAGATATTATCTTTTACTTGTAACATACATATATTATCAAGACAAATCATATTTTGATTATCTTCTATTTTATAATTACCAGATTCATCAACAAATGTACAATAATTATCTAATTCTTTTTTAGTTTCTTCAGTTATTTCATCTTTGTCTTCTTCTTTTTCTTCTGGTTTAGTTGGAGTATCAACAACTTCTTTAGTTTCTTCTTTTAATATATATTTATTATATAGTTCTTTTAAATCAACTACTCCTAATAAATGTAAAAGAAAAGCAACAGCAACAATTAGTATAAGTAAAGCAAGAATAAAAGATATAATACCGCCACCTTTATTAGAGTCATCATCATTATTGTTATTCATTGGAGGCATAGGTGGTTGATTCCAATTATTATAATTATAGTTATAACCATTATTATAATTGTTATTATATCCATTGTTGTAATTGTTATAGCCGTTATTGTAGTTATTATATTGATTGTTCATATTTAATCACCAACTAACATACTATTCTATTATGATAATACCATTTTATTGACATATTATTCAACTTGATTTATGTAAATAAACACAGTGTTTACAAAAAAGAAGCAACCATTTTACAGGTTGTTTCTTAGATTAATTAATATCGAGTTATAGATTATATATATGATTTTTACTTTTATATATACCACCTACTGTTACTACTCCGTCTTTCTCACTTACTGTTGCATTTCCAACTAAATCAGC
>CANPXB010000018.1 GCA_947585595.1 uncultured Bacilli bacterium | reverse complement strand
GATTAGCTCAGTCGGTAGAGCGCACGGCTGTTAACCGTTAGGTCGTAGGTTCGAGTCCTACATCAGGCGCCATTTATAAATTAACAAACTCTTCGTAGTTTGTTTTTTTTATTGCTAAATGTTATAATTTAAATGGTGATAATATGAGAGAATATATTCATGAATATATGTTAAGTATTGATAACTATATTGCTAATAAAAAACATCCTAATTTAAAAGAAACAATCGAAAATCATTTAGTCAAAATAGAATTCTTTCAGGAAGAAAGACGTATTCATTTATATGTAACTTTATTCTATGCTTTAATAACTTTATTATTTCTAGGTATGATGGCTATTAGTATTATCTTCTTACCTATTGCATTAATCTTAACTGTTTTCTTAATCTTATATATCTATCATTACTTCTATTTAGAAAACCATGTTCAATACTTATATAAACAATATGACAAACTAAAAGAATTAGACAAATAAATCTAATTCTTTTTTTCATCTTTATCTTTATCCTTATCGTTTTCTTCGTCCTTATCGTCCTTATCCTCTTTTTTCTCATCAACTACATCAGTAGATAAGATATCCTGACGAATCTTTTTCGATGGCTTTAAAATTACATCAGTATGTTCTATAACTAATGGTTCATCATTATAATTAATATCATTAGACATTTTAAGTACTTCAGCTTGTTCTTCAATAACTGTATCTCTATTTAAAACTGATAAAGAATTTATTTCTGGTTCTTTTTCTTCAAATACTTCATAGTTATTTTCATATCTTTCATATCTTGGAGCATCAAATATCAAATATTGACTATTTAATTTTAAAAACTTAGTTAAATATTGAATAGGAACTTCTTGTGCTTTCTCATTATATCTAAATGCTTGCGTATTATACTCTTTTCTGGCTATTGCTACACCATTTTCTAATGAAGTCATATCTTCCTCTGAAAATGTTCCTAAATCGTCTAGTGCCTTTAAAAATGGGTATTTTTCCCTATCAATCTTTTTACTAACTTTAAACTTATTAATTGAATTACTAGTTGCTACTTTATCATTAATTGTCCCATTATCAAAAATCTCAATCTGATATAAAAGACGATTAATCTCTGCTGCAACAATCTCATCTTCCCCATGTTCCTTCATTAACTTATCAGCTAACTCTCTAGCTTCTTTAACTTTCTCACTAAGATAGGCATCCAAAGTCTTTTTAAAAATATCATTTATAGTCATAGTTCTAGACTTCAAATCAGCATACTGACGATATGTATAAATAGCAATAATAACTAAAATAATAAGAAATATATTACCAAATAAAAAATTAGCTAATCCTGACATTCCAATCACCTATCTTAATAATTATATCATATATATTTTAAATATTTAACCAAAATAAAAATGGATTAAATCCATTCTTATTACTTATCAAATGTGTGTTTAACTCTGTCGCGTTCTTCGGCTCTTTTACCATCGTTGAATCTTTCAACAGTACCAACTAAATAGCCAGTGATTCTTCTGATTCTTTCGAATCCTACTCCTTCACCTACCATTTTTTTGCTTTCAACTTTAGTTTCAGCAACCTTTTCAATTTTTTCTGTTTTCATACCCTTTACCTCTTTCCTTTATTTATTTATTATTTAAATTCTTTAATAATTCTGCTGGAATTGGATCTCCTTCACGACGTCCACAACCTGGACATACGTCCTTAATAACTCCAACATATCCACAAACTGGATCTCTATCTACTGGATGGTTAATTGCTCCATAACCCATTCCAGCTTCTTTCATCATTCTAATTATAGATTCAAATGCTTCAACATTTTCTGTAACATCACCATCTAATTCAATATAACTAATATGTCCAGCATTAGTTAATGCATGATATGGTGCTTCAATCTTTATTTTCTTAGATATTGTTATATTATAATAAACTGGTACATGGAATGAATTAGTATAGTATTCACGATCTGTAACACCTTTAATTTTTCCATATATAGCTCTATCTATCTTAGTAAATCTACCACTTAATCCTTCAGCAGGAGTAGCTAAGCAAGTAAAGTTAAGTTTATATTGTTGACTATATTCATCAAGTTTCTTTCTCATATGACCAATAATTTCAAGACCTAACTTTTGCGCTTTTTCTGATTCACCATGATGCTCTCCTATTAAAGCTACTAAACATTCAGCTAAACCGATAAATCCAACTGATAAAGTACCATGTTTTAATACTTTCTTTAATTTATCATTAGGTTTAAGTTTCTCTGAATCCATCCAGTTTCCTTGACCCATTAAGAATGGGAAATTATATACTCTCTTATTACATTGAATTTCAAATCTTTCAAGTAATTGATCTTTACATAATTCAATCTTTTCATCTAGTTCTTCATAGAAACCTTTCATATCCGCTTTATCTTTAGCATTAGGACCAACAATACCATGTTTAATACCTAATCTAACTAAGTTAATAGTTGTAAATGATAAGTTTCCACGTCCTGGTGTAATTTGTTTATCAGGATCAACTACATTACCCATAACTCTTGTACGACATCCCATTGTTGCAACTTCTGTTTCAGGTCTACCTGGAACATAGTATTGTAAGTTATATGGGGCATCAATAAATTCAAAGTTAGGGAATAATCTCTTCGCCGATACCTTACAAGATAATTTGAATAAATCATAGTTAGGTTCGCCCGGATTATAGTTTACTCCATCTTTAACTTTAAATATTGATATCGGAAATATTGGTGTTTCACTATGTCCTAAACCAGCATCTACAGCCATTAAGTAATTCTTCATTACCATACGACCTTCTGGAGAAGTATCAGTACCAAAGTTAACTGAACTAAATGGTACTTGTGCTCCAGCTCTTGAATGCATTGTATTTAAATTATGAATAAATGCTTCCATTGCTTGATATGTAATTTTATCAGTTTTCTTAACTGCTTTATCTAATGCCATTGTAAATAATCTTTTCAATGACTCATTTTCTTTATAAAATTTTTCAAATGTTTCAACTGGTGTTTCAATAGTAGTTAACTTACTAATAACATCTTCAATTGTTTTCATGTTTACAAAACTTGCAAAGTCTGAATAATCTAAGAAGTCTTGAATAGTCATCTTTAATTGTTTTCTAAATGTTTTAACAACACCTGGTGCTAAGTAATAATCAAATAAAGGAATACTTTGTCCACCATGTTGATCATTTTGATTAGATTGAATAGCTATTGCAGCTAATGCTGAATAACTCATAATATCATTTGGTTCTCTTAAGTAACCATGACCAGTTGAGAAACCACCTTTAAATAATTTATCTAAATCTATTTGTAAACAAGTTGTTGTACCCATTGCCTCAAAGTCCATATCATGAATATGAATATCTCCTTCATCATGAGCATCAGCAAATTTTTTCTTCATTAAATATGTTTTAGAGAATTCTTTAGATACATTAGATCCAAATTGTAACATTGTACCCATTGCTGAGTTACCATCAATATTACCATTTTCTCTTTTTGTATCATCTTCAGAAGCACTCTTTAAAGCAAGTCCTTCTAAAGTTTTTAAGAATTTATGTGATCTTTTATCTTCTGTAAATGCTTCTCTTGATTGGGCTCTTCTCTCTCTGTAACTTGAAAAGCTTTCATATACATCTTCATATTTTTTACTTTTTAATGAAGATTCTATCAAGTCTTGAATTTCTTCGATTTTAATCTTATCTTTATCAGCATAATCTTTTTCAATTCTATCTAATACATCATGGAATACTTTTTGCATATCCTTTTCAGAGTATTTAGCTTCGCCAGTTTCATCAATAGATTTTTCAATTACATCATCAAAACCCTTTTTAATAGCGATAGCAATTTTTGTTGGATTAAATTCTACTTTTTTACCATTTCTTTTTACTACTTGAAGCGTAGCAAAAAGATCTTCTTCTTTCTTTGCCATTTTTAAAAACTCTCCTTCTACCTTTTCCTAATTTCATTATATAAAACATATATAAAAAAGAAAAGTTTTATTTTTGACAAAAAATTCAAAAATCGCATTTTTTAAAATTTTCATTTTTTCACTTTTTGCCGTTTTTAAGGCATTTTTGTTTTTTTAAATTTGATATTATCAAGAAAATCTTTTCTTAAAAAAGTCCCTAAAATAGGGACTTCAAAGAACTTTTTTATTTTTTTGTGTTCGATTTACAATATTTTACTTTTTTCTCAAAAATTTGATTTTCAAAAAATTTACATTTTTCAATTTTTTCAATTTTTGGAATTTTTTTCAGAGTTAAAAAAGCTCAATAGTCAAGCTTTTTTTATGGCTACAAATATATCTTTTATTTATAGGAAATATATCTATATATAACTTATTCTGAGAAGCCAGTAACTGATAAAGAAAGATTACCAACTAAAGCTCCAGAATGATCAACAATTCCAAATTCACTATTAGTAAAAGTCACAATAAATGGAACATCACCTATCGCATTTTTTAAAGCTACAAAGTCTTCATCGATACGTTCATCTAAATATCTCTTTCTTCCACTACTATGAACTACTAAAATAGCTGAAGCTTTAAAATCATCTTTAAGACCATTAACTTCCTTTACTAATCCTTCAATCATCTTATCTTCAGTTATCTTAAGTTGTAAGACAGCCGTATTAACAGTAACATTAGATCCAACATCCATTGAATAGTCTTCATTACCTTTAAGTGGTTGATGAATTAATATAGTTTCTCCCTCATCAGTTTGTGTCCCTAATGGTACAGAAATAGAAGCATAAGTTAGTTTCTCATTCATTAAATCTTCAGCTTCAATACTATTCCATTCAGCATATTTCTTCAAAGCTGGTCCATTATTAATTTCTAATATTCTTCTTGTCCCTTCAACTTTAGTAATAATACCTATATTCTTTGTTTGATCATAATTATTAGCAAAAACATTTTTAATCTTTTTAGTTGTATAGAAAATTGCTATGGCACAACCATCAGTTGTCGCCTTATTTTCACAAACAACCTTCCAATTAGTACTATTATTATCAGATGCAGCTGAACCACCAAATACTGGTATTTCACCTAATACATCTTGTATTCCTTTAATATATTCTTCTTCACTACCAGGTGTCGTAAATAAAGCAAATGCTACTGGTGGATACTTCTTTTCTGCATTAGCCATTGCTTCCTTGGCAACTCTACGTCCTGCCACTCTTGCATCAGTACCACGTTCTGTTAAAGCAACTCCAACAGTTAACTCATTATCTTCTAAAGCCATCATTCCAGCAAAGCCATCTTCATTCCAGATAATACCATCTGGTGTCATAATCGCCTCATCTGAAGTACAACCAATTATCTTAATATCTGGATTAAATGATTTAACCCCTCTAAGTAATTCAGCTTGCGTATATTTAGTAGAACCAAATAAAAAACCTACCTTAGGAGTTCTAAGTCCTTTAGTTGAATTCTTAGCCAGTTCAATTCCTGCATCATAACTACTAGATAATATTGTTGAACCTACCATTGCTTTCATAATTACATCCCCTTTATTCTCTATTTAAAGAATATATCATTATACATTATAATTTTATAATTTTTTTGTCATTAATTCAATACCTTCAATGAATTAATCACAAAAAAAGAGGAACATTAATCGTTCCCACATTGCATTTATCCGTTTTAAATGAACTTCCGTATAGTGTAATGTAATGTCTATTTTGATAGTTTCATAAATATCTGATTTTATTCAGAATATTTCAAGTAAATTTTACATTCACGTTTAAACTATACTTTCGTATAAAGATTCTCCAATTCATCGCTAAATTATATTTATATGAGCTCACACGATATAGTATATTGTATAAGTTGTTTGGGAGCTACCCTCCCAACCTATACTCAACGGTTGGATTACTTGATTCTCTTGCAAGACAAGTTTAAGATCCTTCATTTTCAAACGCTTTCCTAATGTTCAAATAATCAACAGCTTACCTTATAATCCCATAAACGTTATCTTCATAAAATATTCGAAAATAATGTTTAATTCATATAAGATAATTATCAATTACTAAACAAAATTCAAAATGCATAACATACTTGCGATTTTATTATCAAAATAAAACCTAAGCTAGTACGAAAGCTATTCATCATTTTCATTATATAACTACCATCCATAATGGAAAAATAGAAAATGCTAACTATTAATAGCAATATAATGGTCTTCAGTACTCCATAAAGGATAATGATTAAATGGGGATGAACAAACTACCATTTAACGATTAATAGAAGATAATAGAATAATATAAATTATTCTCTTCAGTCATATATAAATATGCTGGAAAACAACTTGTTGGCTTAGTGAACTATCACTAATGTACAAATGCATTAAACGCACATGTTCAAGTTGTAGGGTTCATAAGAACCATAATAGTCATAAGACTATTCTTTAATATCAGATAAGTGCATATTCTTTCACAAAATGAAATATAAATTTCTTTATATTTTCGCTATTTTTCAAGCTTATGCCCTAAAATATGCGGTGATATTAGAAAAGCTATCTTCTATATACCTCCTTACTATAAACATTATAGTATTTTTTAATAGTTAAGTCAATAAATATTTTTAGTACATAATTGCTATTCTTAAAGACTTATGGTATTATAACAACTTATATGTAGGGGGTGTTTTTTATGAAGTATAATTGGACGACAGAAGATTTTTTAAACCAAGTTGATCTTCTTCGTAAAATGATTCAAAATGAAACAAACCCTGATCGCAAACTATATCTTGAAAAAGTTTTAAATTCAACTGAATATATTGTTTTTGAAAACTTTACTCCATTAAAAAGACCTAATGAATCCCTTAAACAAAGAATATATAATATCAATTCTGAACGTGTTTCTTATGGTCGTTATTATTCACTTATTCAAGATTTTTATTTCGCTTTAGAACCTTTAGAAGAACAAATAGATGAAGTTGAAGACTTAATAGGTAAAACTTTAGGTGAAGACTTTGATATTGCTAAAATAACTGGTTCTTATCTAAGTAATGATAAAGCTTTAAGTCTTACTTCCCTTTTCTACCATGATTTTGATGATGAATTATTACCATATTTTATCGAAGCTTATAATAGTCGTTTTACAACTCTTAGATTTAATGGTCGTATTGGTCCTGATAACGATAAAGCATCCGATGGTAACACTACTTTCATAGATGGAGTTAGAAAAAACTTTATTAATATCTGTAAGACCAGAAGTGCTTCTAAATTACATACTCTAATCCACGAATATGGTCATGCTACTAAAAACTTACTAACTCCTGAAAAAGCTTATTCTAATGATGATGGTTTATTTGGTGAAGTAGATGGTTTATTTCCTGAACTAGTATCTTTAGAAGAAAATATTGGCTCCTTAGATCCATTATTTGTTGCTTTCCAAAAATATAGTACTTTAATAACTTATTATAACCATGCTGATGCTATAGTCCTACATAATATTATTTTAAATGCCTGGCGTGATAATAAATATCGTACTAATAAATCATTCTATGAATTATTAGAAAAAGAATACGATATTGATGAAGAAACCCTAAGTCTTGCTTTAGATACTTCACTATTTTCCGAAGGAACTTATATTATAAGTTATATGGTAGCTATTGAATTACTACATCTATATAAAAAAGATAAAAAGCAAGCTCTATCTTTATATAAAGAATTTTTAAATATTCCTACTGATAAAGATATTATTCCATATCTTCATAAACTAATTACTTTAAATAAAAGTGTATTAGAAGAAGCAACAACTATTGTTGCTGATATGAAATTACAACTAGAAAGATGGGGTACTAAACATGTATAAATGGAACATTGAAACTATTGGTACACAGTTAAATGAATTTGAAAAAAGACTTAATCATGAAACTGATCCAGAAATGCAAATTAAATTAAATCGTACAATTGCATCTTTAGAAACTTTAATCGATTACTATGAAGATACTAATAATCCAGATTATATTGAATTACCTATTTATCATCACCCTAGAATAAAAAAAATAGCTTCTAGTGATCAACATATCTTTAAAAGCTATCAATCTTATTATCCTTATTTTGTACAAATGTTAAGTGAATTAGATTCTCTAGTTATTATTCCTAAATCAAAACTTCCCCGTATTAAAACCAACTTAAATTATCTTATGACTGTTAGTGAAGATTTCTATCGTCAATTTAAAGGTGAAATAAGTGATACATATAGTCAAATAAAACCTACTCTACCTACTCATCTTCAATTTAGAAAACTAGTAGGTACTGATGTTTCATTTGCTCAAACCTTAAGTGTCTATGGTAGTAGATATTCTTATTATGATATTGGTATTGTTAATAGTTCACAAGATTATATAACTCTTTTTCATGAATTAGGTCATGGTATAGCTAACTACTTAAATCCTGACTTATTATATGATTATAATAAATATTGTTTTGTTGAAACAGATACTTTATTCTGGGAATTAGTTGGTTATGATTATTTAAGTAATCACTTATCTTTAAAAGATGATGCCTATCTAATAAGTCTTCTTTATTTAAAAGAATACTCTTATGATGCCGATATAATCTGTACTAAAAAAGATCTACTATCTCATTTTAAATTACCTGAATTTAATCATAAAAAAGAAATAATTACTTATTTAAGACATACATATGGTTGTGATGATCAATATATTAAAGATGTCTTATATAGTGAAATAAAAGAAATGTATCATTATGGTATTTCCTACTTAACAGCTATTGAATTATATATGATATACCTATCTGATCCACAAATCGCTCTTGATTTATTATTAAAAATAATTAAAGTAAAAGACTTAACCAGTGACGGTTATTTAAATTATATAAAAAGTCTTGGTATTATACCTGGTAGTCACATTAAAGAATATGTCGATTTACTTATTAATAGAGGAAAGGAGTTAGGTTATGGCAAAAGATTATACTATCAGCATTAGTTATCTTGAACAATTAGCAGATATGTTTTCTGCCTATACTAATGATTTAATGGTCTTAGGTGATTATGAAAAAGTTAAACATTATATTAATCGTTTAAAAAATAACTATACTTCATCCAACCCTAGTACTTCTATCTTAGAAAGATTACATATTGATCATGAAAAATTAACCTTCTATACTCCTTACTATCCTTTAGCTAAAAAATTAACTAGTACAAAGTATCCATCATATAGATTTTATTCTCCATCTGCTTACAAACCTCTTAATATTGATAATGAACAAGCTCTTGAAATAATGAAAGATTTCTTTAAAACTCAAGGTAAGTTCTTCTATGATCAATTCTTAGAGTATTTAAGTGAAGCTGAAGACCATTTAGAATATGTTACTCCTAATAACGCTATGGATGGGGAAATATTATTCTTAAAAACTATAGCTGAAGCTTTTGTTTCAATTGCTAACTATCCTAATATATGTAAGCTTACCATTTCATCTCATGAATTTACTCATGTTATTGATGCTTTTAATAATCCAAACTTCCATGAACAATTACTTATTCGTGAAATAAGTTCAATGTTTATGGAAATAATTGCTTCTGATTATCTAGCTCTTCATCTTAATCTAGGTAATGATAATATTAAAAGAAGAGCTTACCTACATGGTTTAGTTAAAGAACAAGCCCAAGATATAAAAAGAAAAACTGAATTACTTCAAGTATATGGTAAACATCAAAATGAATCTAAAAAAAGAATTTTTGCTGCTCTACGTAATAGCGGATTTAGTAAAAAGATTGTTGAAGAATATGAAAGAAATTGTCTAATTGAAGATTACTACTATATCATTGCTCATCTTGTAGCTATTGAATTATATTTTATTTATAAAGAAGATAAAGATAAAGCCTTATCTATTCTTGAAGATATCATAATGAATGGTACTGATTATAACATCTTAACTATTTTAGCTAATCATAATATAATTCTTACTAAACATTTAAACGAATACGAAGATAATCTTATAAAAGGTTTAAAAAAGTAGATATTAACCAATATCTATTTTTTCATTAAGTAAATAGTTCTTATAATCTTCGATAATCTTAAACATCTCTTCACTACTCTTACTTTGACATATTAAATTTTTAATTTCTTTACTCTTTGGCATTCCTTTTAAATACCATATAATATGACTTCTTATTTCTAGTAAAGCTGCTTTTTCATTTTTATCTTTTATTAATAATTCATAATGTCTTTTCATCATATCTACTTTATCTAAAAAACTCACCTTTGTTGTAACTTTACCAGTTTCTAAGTATTCAACACATTCTCTAATTAACCATGGATTACCTAGTACTCCACGACCAATCATTACAGCATCACAATTAGTTTCATCAAGCATTTTCTTAGCAAGTTCCGGACTTGTTACATCTCCATTACCAATTACCGGTATCGATACCGCTTCTTTAACTTGTTTAATAATGTTCCAATCAGCTTTACCACTATACCCTTGCGCTCTTGTTCTCGCATGAATAGTTATTGCTTTAGCACCAGCTGCTTCACATTTTTTAGCCACTTCTACAGCATTAATATGTTTTTCATCCCATCCACTACGTATCTTAACGGTAACTGGTACACTAACACTTTCTACTACTGCTTTAACAATTTCATATATCTTATCTGGATCTTTAAGTAAAGCACTACCAGCTTGTGCTCTAATTGCTACTTTAGGTACTGGACACCCCATATTAATATCAATTATATCTGGATGCATAACCTCTTCTATTTTCTTTGCCGCAATTACAAAAGAATCTATATCACTACCAAATATCTGTTGGGCGATCGGTCTTTCTTCTTCACTCATCTTTAATAAATCAAAAGTCTTTAAATTAGCATACATAATGGCTTTATCACTAACCATCTCGGCATATATTAAACCAGCACCCATTTCCTTAATAATCTTTCGATATGAAGTATTAGAAATACCTGCCATCGGTGCTAAAACAATTCTATTTTTAATTTCTACATTGCCAATCTTCCACATAATAACGTCCCTCAATCACAAATATTATACAAAAAAAGTATAATTATGTAAAACATACATATAATAATAAAGAAATTAGCACTCACTCTTGACAAGTGCTAATTAAAGTACTATAATCGAGTTATAGAAAGAAGGAAAAGAATTAATGAGTTTAATTCCAAGAAATTTTTATTTAGATGACATTTTTGATGATTTAGGAAGAGCACCTCGAATGAATGAGATGAAATGTGATGTATATGAAAAGGATGGAAATTATAACATTGAACTAGATATACCAGGTTATAATAAAGAAGATATAACTCTAGAATGCGAAGATGGAATTCTTTCAATTACTGCTGAAAAGAAAAATGAAGTAAATGAAGAAGATTCAGATAAAAAATATATCAGACGTGAAAGAGTTTATGGTAAAGTAACAAGAACTTTCTCATTTGCTGATATCGATGAAGAAGCTATTAAAGCTGAATTCAATAATGGCATTCTAAAAATTACTATTCCTAAAACTAAAAGAATTGAATCAAAAAAAGTTATCGAAATAAATTAAAAAAGAGCAAACTATTTGCTCTTTTTTGTTGTTCTTCTAGGTTTTGTTTCTTCTACTTCTTCTACTTCAGCAGCAACTACTCTTTTAGTAGTAGTTTCACTAAGAACGAATTTGTAGAATAAAGCTGCTAAGATTGCTCCAACTATTGGTGCTAAAATAAATACCCATAATTGATTTACAGCTTCACCACCAGTTAAAATAGCAGGTCCTATACTTCTTGCTGGGTTAACACTTGTTCCAGTAAATACAATACCAAAGATATGTACTAAAGTTAAAGTTAAACCAATCGCAAGTCCAGCACAAGGATTTTCTTTTTTAGTTGTTGCTAATACTACTAAAACAAAGATAAAAGTTAAAATAGTTTCAACTAAGAATGCTATTTGTGCTGTAACCTTAATAGTAGGTGCATAAGTTTGAATAGCACTTAATGTATCATATCCATTTGCTCCTAAATTAGTAGCACTACCAAATATTAACATTAATACTGCTGCACCAGCTATACCTCCAAGAATTTGTAATACAACGTATTCAATACATTCAATAACACTAATACGTCCATCAATACAACAAGCAATTGATACTGCTGGGTTAACATGAGCACCAGATATCTTACCCATTGTATAAACAATAGCTGTTAAAACAAGTCCAAATGCTAAAGCTATAACTAATACTGTAAAAGGTAAAGCAAGTCCTAAAACATTTGTAAAACATGTATTAATAGCAACTGCAGTTCCGCAACCAAATATAACTAGTAACATTGTTCCTACAAATTCACATATCCATTTTTTAATCATAACAAATCCTCCTTGTAGATATTATACCACTTATTATAAATTTATGCGGAAATTATGATATAATTTCATTATAAATAATAGTTATAGTAAGGAGATATTATGAAGAATTTTATTAAAAGATTTATTTTATTTATTATTATCATTGCATTATTAGGAGCTCTATGTTTTGTAGGTTATTTTGCTTATACTGATATTAAAGCATCAGTTGCAAAAAAATATTTAATTGAAAGATATGACATTAAAGAAAAAGAAATAACAGCTATAAAAAGTACTGAATATGTTTATGAAGATATCAACAATTGTGAAACATTATGGTTAAAAAAATGTACTGATGATAAAACACTACATTATAAATATACTTTTAAGTTAAAAGATGGAACTGAAATTCATGTTACTGAAGATATCGATCGTAACTTCATCGATGACTATAATGGTAAAGTAGTAAATTATAATCGTAAAGATGAAATCCAAGAAGAAGAAAATAAACCTGAAGAAAATACAGAGCAAGAAAAAAGAGAATAATTTCAAATTTTATTCTCTTTTTAATTTTCTGGAATAATACTAGTTACAACATAATCGATTAATTTATCACGATTATTCTTTATTTTACCATTTATAATATCTTGATATATCTTTTCTAAAACTCTACCAACATCATTTTGTTTAACACCAAGATCTAATAAATCTTTTCCATTAAGTTTTAATTCATTCTTTTTAATAAAAGCCGTCTTACGATTAAACTTCTTTAATCTTTCATACTCATTATCAATATTAGTCATCTCACTTATATAAGCCGGATGTTTAGCATATTGATTAGCTTTTTTAACTTTATATAAATCATCAATATTTTCAATTCCAAACTTAGTTAAAAATTGTTTAACTAAAACATCATTATCTGGTACTTTATATTCATGATATTCTATTAATTTAGTAACTTTTTGAATCATCTTTTTATTAAATTTTAATCGATTCATTATTTCGCGGGCCATTAAAGCACTACGTTTAGCGTGATCAGGATATTCTCCTATTCCATCACTATTTTTAACATAAGTAAATGGTTTAGCTATATCATGGAATAACATTGCTAATCTTAAATCTAATTTAGGTTCTACTACCTTTAAAGATACAAAGGTATGTTCTAAAGCATCATATATCTGTTTAGGATCATTTTGATTAAAATTTTCTAGTAATGCTAATTCTGGAATAAATTCAATAAAGATTTCAAAATATTTCTTGATATAGAAATCAGCTCTTGGTACTACAAGTATCTTACATAATTCATCTCTAATTCTTTCTGGAGCTACTTTCTTAAGTAAATCTTTATCTTCTTTCATAAATATTTGTGTACTCATATCAATACGCATTGCATATTCTCCAGATAATCTAATAGCTCTTAAAATACGTAATGGATCATTAACAAATATTTCATCATCTTCTCCATTTAATTTAATTATTTTATTATTTATATCTCTAATTCCTGTACTATAATCAATAAGCCCATCTTCATCAGAATAAGCTAAAGCATTCATTGTAAAATCTCTTGTTGCTAAATCATCTTCTAAAGTATTAGATTTACCACGATATTTAGCAACTTCCATTGGAAACTTAGAATTAACTATTCCTAAATGGGAATCATTCTCTCCACAGTAGAAAGTATTATAATCTTTTAAAACATTTTTAATTTTATCTAAAGAGGCATTAGTACTTATATTATAATTAGTTGGTTTAAGTTGCATTACCCAATTACGAACAGCGCCACCAACAATATATGCTTCATAGCCTTTTTCATTAATTATGTTTAATACTTCATTGACTGGTTTAGGTATAACTATGTTCATATAAGTGCCTCCATATCTTTCTACCCTCTTATATTATTATACTTAAATTTGTCAAATTTGTATAGTAATTCTTATAGAAAAACAACATAGTTGACTATGTTGTTCTCTTTTCTTTATTTACTCTTTATTTTCTACTTTTTTCTTACGTCCTCTTTTTCTAGGAACGTTCCTTTTAACTTCATTATTTTCTTTTTCAGTCTTTTCTTCTTTAGGTTCTTCTTCCTTAACTTCAACCTCTTTAACTTCTTCTAACTTCATAGTTTCCTCTGGTTCCTTAACCTCTTCTACTACTGGTTCCTCTTTAACTACAGGCATACTTACTTCAGGAACTACGACTTCATTATTCACTGGTATTTGATTGTTAACAGGTACTGTATTATTAACAAGAGCCTTTTTCTGTTTAATCTTTTCATCAAACATTGCAAAGATTATTAAGACCATACCAATTACTAAGATATAGAAATACCAAGGTATTTGAGCCCAGAACTCAGCTGTTAAATAAATAATATTAATTACCATAATTATTAATGATTCATATAGATAATGATGCCATTTCATTACAAAACTAACTAATGATACTAAGAATAAGAATCCCATTATAATTAAAGCATCATCAACTTCTTTAATAATAAAGAAACCTACCAAAGATATAATAGCAAAGACAAAACATCCAGCAAACTTATCAAAATCTCCTCCAACATTCTTTAATACAAAGATTGTTATTGCCATAATAGTCATATAACATCCTACTAAAATTAAAGAAACTAATTCAACATCAAAGACATCTAATAAAGAAATATATAAACCAAAGATACTTAAAATATTAACAAGTTTAAATAAATAATTATTCTCTTTATTATTTCTAATTAAATGAACTATACTCCATACAATTAATATAGCAAAACAAATATAGTTCTTATAATTGAATGTTATTGCTGCCATAATAATAGCTAAAATAGATACTACAGAATAAATATTAAATTTCTTATGTAATAAAGACATAACTGTATATATTGAAATTAATAAATAACTAAGAGCTATTGTAATAACATTATCATTCATTCTAAATAAAGTTAAACTAGTTAACATTGGTACAACTAAGAACCATTCATCTAACTTTTCTACCTTTATATAAGCTAACATCAATAATAAAGGAACTAAAACAAAATATGTTTCTACTAATAATATTGATTCAATTATTAAAGTTCCAACAATAACTATCTTAGATACATTATCTTTAAGATTATCAAATAAACTTTCTAAAGAATAAATAAGTAACACACTTACTAAAGGAATATATTTAGCATAGGTAGTTATATCAGCTATATAGAATATATCAATAAATATAGCTGTAAATAAAATATAGAATGCTCCCTTATATACCGGTTTCTTTTCAATAACATACATTATTAAATAATAGATAAAACCAACTATATAAGTCATTAAATAATTAATTGATTTATTAGGTACAACTAATGCATCTAAAATAAATAATAAAGCTATAATTGATTCAGCAACATATAAACCACTTCTTGCTTTAGGGCTCTTAAGTTCTTTAGTTAATAATACTAAAGGAATAATACCTAATATATAAGCAAAATTTGGTGATACATTAATTCTACTTACTATTGTTAAATTAATAATATAAGTAATAATAAAGAATATAAAATTATAAACTCTATCACTATTCTCTTTATTCTTAATATATTCTACATAATAGAATAAAGTATATATAATCATTAGAATATAATAGAATAAACTATTATCATTTCCCATCATACCTCTAATAATAAATATTAATACTATATAACTAAAGACATTATTAGGTATCTTATAAGCTTTACTATCTAATAATTTTATATTAATAAAGAATGCTACTAAAATATTATAAATAGTTAAGGTAATAGTTGCTACTTGCATATTTATATAGAATTGAGTTTCAATAAATATTACTGCTAAAGATTCCGCAACATAACTCATTATCTTACATATATTATCTTTTCTAAAATATCCAAATACTTTATATAAAATATCTACAACTATAAAAGTAATTGCTAAATATAAATAGAACCCTTCTCCATTAATAGATAAATAATCACCTACTAATTCAAATGTTGATAAAGATATTAAAACTATTGGAATAAAACATAATCCTAAATAATTAAATACTTTAGCTACTTTTTCAATCTTTAATTTATTCTTACATAAGTAACCAAATAAGAAAAACATTACTTGAATAAATACTAAAACTAATGTCTTAATAATTCCTGATATAGTCTCCCAAGATGAAGCTAAGAATATAATTGAAGCTATTACAACTAAGATTGCTCCAACAATCATTAATATTGAATTAGCAAATCTATTTCTATCTTCCTCTGTCTTTATCTTCTTCGTACTTACTTGTTCTTTTACATAAACTGGTCTATTATCTTTAAATTCTTCCTTACTTATTTCAAAAGAAGAATATATTGGTACTCCTGTTATCTTATCATATTTAACTATATGATAAGGATTTTCAAATATTGGATTACCATTCTCTTTATTATAACCAACTAAACGACATTGATCTAAATATATCGGTTCACCACTAATCGTATTATAAGCTACTAATCTTCTCTCTTTTTTAGGTTTACTATTAAATACATCAGCAATAATAAACCCCATTATAATAAGTCCTAATATAATTATTAAGTACATCTTATCACTTCCTCTAATTATTATATCACAATCTAATTAACATCTTTATTACTTAAATTACTTTTTAATCTATTTAAAGAATTAAAGAACTTCATAACTGAAAATTCACTTTTTAACTTATACCAACTAGGTTTCTTAACTTCACTCATCTTAAATAAATTAACTACTTTATTAGTATTACCAAGTACATAACTATATCCTAATAAATCATATAAATAAGATTTATTTTTCTTTGTTACTAAATCTAAACTTTCTTTATCACAAGTATCTATAAAAATCTTTAAACCTTCAATCTTAGCATATACCCTACTACCATATAATGTTCTTTTTGGCATATATTTATATAGTACTAAAATAACTAATACTGAAAGTAAACTTATTAAGAAAGCTACTGAATATATTAAATTTCTTCTAAATGAAGGAACTAATAATATAAAACATATAATAAATACTACAATAATAGATATCACTAAATAATATTTATTTCTTTTCTTATGTAACTCATTTATATCTATATAATCTACTAAAGTAACTAATACCTTTAAAGAAACAACACTATATATAATAGATAATGGAAATAAAGATAAATTATTTATTTCAATAAATGGTACTAAAGTAATTAAGATTAAGATAAAAGCAACAAAGAAAACTAAAATATTTTTCTTTTTATCAGATTCTAATTCATAGTATACAGACTTTTCTTCATCATTATTAACTACTGGTAATAAATTAGTTAAAACTCTTCTATATCTATAACTTAATTCATTATTATCAATTTTATTTTCTAATACTTCTTCTTTTTCAATTTTTTCTTTTGCTGATACTAAATCTATATATTCTGATAAAGATACCTTTAGTGTCTTCTTAAATAAAGATTTTAAGAATACTTCTTCTTGGTAATTATCTCCATCATAGTCTTTAACTCTTTCTAAATAAAATTCATTACTCTTCTCTTCAATAATCTTAATATATCCTTTATTAGCCATATATATTAAGAAACCAAACATATCATCATCTTTAACATTTTCATTTTGCACTAAAGCAATATCAAGTGGTGTTAATTCTTTTGGTAAATTAGCAGATTTAACAATATTAACATTTAAATCTTTACCATATCTATACCAAATTAAATAACTAATAATCGTTAAAACAATTGGTAATATTAAAACTAATAAATTAAGAGAATTAACATATACTTGTTTATATTTAACCTTTAATGTAATCTTATCTCCTGTCATTAAAGCTTTCTTATATGTACCTGTTATTTTATTATTAACTATCTTATAGTTAACATCATCAGTAACATCTTCCCCTTCATAAACAAAACTAATATTATCTTTAGTAATAGAACTAGGTAGATTAACAACAAACTCTGTTTCTAATATTGTACTATCATAACTATTTATAATATCAATATCATAATTATCATGATTACTATTAGGTAAAGTATAAGTTAAACTATATAAAGGATTAATAACCCCATTATTATCTATTGATACAACTTTCTTATTTGTTGTTTCAACATCATAATCTGTATTAATCTTTAAACTCATTACATTATAAGGTAATTCTTTCTTTAAAGTTCCCTTAAGTTTATGAAATGAAACAGAAACATCTTCTTTAACATCAATATTGTTATCACTATTAACTGATATTTCAACTTTATATTTATCTATTCGATAATCTTCTTTAGCATAACAAACAGTAAGACATACTAAAAATAAACTTATTATATAAAGAATCTTTTTCATCATATCACACTACCTTATTTTTTATATTATACCATTTATAAGAACAAAACTATACATTTTTTCAGAAGTTGTGTTACAATACGCAATAGGTGGTTTTATTATGTTAGATCTATTTAAGAAAAAAGGTCAAAAGAAAGAAAAAGAATTAACTCCTATTGATGTTCTTGAAAGAAAATATCTTACTAATTTAGGTGAATACATTGAATTTAATGAAAAATATTTTAAAGAATATGATATCGATGGTAGTGAAGAAAGACTAAATAAATTAATGCAAGAATATAATGGTGCTGTTAGTGAAATAGTTAATTATCTATTAAATAAATTCCCAGAAAGTTCATTTAATGCTAATAGTCCTTTAGAAATTGAAGTTTCTGATATGTTTGAAAATCTATCTGATTTCACTTTCAATATGCTAAAGATTCCTAAATATCCTGGCATTGTTGATGTTCTAAGAGGTACTTATTCTACTCATTTCCATACTGAAGGAAATAAAGTTGTTGAAGCTGAAGAAGTACAAGTCTTACCTGGTTTATTACCAAGCTTACAAAATCAAAAAATAAATAATTTATTTACTGGACTTACAATTAAAGAAACAAGAGATTTATTAAAACAAATGCGTATCTTACCTATTACTAATGATTTAGATAAAGTAATTACTGCTTATGATGAAAGAAATAAAATCTATAATAATTTCTTAAGAAGTATTATCTATTCGTTATTAAGTAAAGCAACTAATCTAGCTGATATTAAAAGAGCACGTTTATTTGCTGCCAGCTTTGATATTAACTTCAACTTTGAACCATTTGAAAACTTAGTAACTCCAGATCAAAAACTAAAATTGGATTAAAAATCCTTTTTTTCTTTAATTTTCACAGAACTTTCTTTAAATAATAATTTATATTATGTTATAATTACATATAGGTGGTGTTTTTAATGAAAAAAATAATAATTACAATGATTATGGTTTTAGGTCTACTTTTACCAATCAGTACATTTGCTTCACCAAATCCTGATGATTATGAAACAATGAATTTACTTGAAGTAATTAATACTGAAAACAATGCTTTCTCTGATGCTGAAGGTTATACAGTTGTAAATCCTACTATCACTGAAGTAAACGATACAGAAGATCAAGTTCCAATCTATGTATTCTTTGGTTTAGGTTGTCCTCATTGTCATGATTTATTTACTTATTTAAATGAAATAGCTCCAGAATATGATTCTAAATTTAGATTAGTAGCATTTGAAATCTGGTATGATGAAGCTAACAAAGGTTTAGTTGGTGAATTACAAGATTTCCTAGGTAGTGATGTTATCGAAGGAACAGTTGCTAAAGGATATGGTGTACCAATTATTATCATTGGTGAAAATGTTTACCAAGGCTTTGGTGAAGAAAACGAAGAAACTGTTAAAGAAGCTATAGATACTGTAGCTAAACAAGATCCTAATAGTCGTTATGATATCTTCACAGAAATGAAAAAAGCTGAAGAAGAAGCTTTAAAGAAAGAAAAAGCTGCTAATGTTGCTATTATCGTATGGGATGGTGTCTTTGTTGCTATTGCAACTGCTATAATCTTAGGTTTCATTTATTATCAAAATAATAAAATTCACGATCGTTTCGATGCTATTTATGAAAAACTTGGTCTTGAAATTGAAGAACCTAAAGCTAAATTAGTAACAGTAACAAAAGAAGTAGAAGATGATACTTTTGAAGAAATAGTTGATCCTGATGATTATGAACTAAAAGAAGAAAAACCAACTCCGGTTAAAAAGACAAATAAATCATCAAGTAAGAGTAAAAGTAAAAACAAGTCAAAGAAATAATGACTTGTTTTTTTATCACTATAATTCGTTATTTTTAGTCTTTTCTACTATTCCATAAACCATTGATATACGAGTTGGAATAATATATTTAACATCTAATATATCAACAAGAGCTTTAACACATAAACGCATTCCTCTTGCTCCTCGCCACCAACCTTCATTCTTTGTTCTTTCACATACTTCATCTAAAGAAACTTCATAAAAGAAATTACGATCTAACTTATCCATTGTCTCTACATCTAAAGAATAAGGTTGTAAAGGATTATCATAAAATTTATTCTTCATAACTGGGTAATTTAATTCCTCATAAAAATATATATAATCTCCACCAGCTAAAATTAAAATATCAGCTTTATTCTTTGGTACATTAACTAACTTCTTAGTCTCTTCAACCATTAAATCATAATCTGTACTCGCCTTATCAGTTTTAATATCAGGAAACATATCAGTTGTATCCATCGCTCCAAAAGAAGAATTTGCTTTTTCAATAATCTTTTTCTTCTCTACAATTGATAATTCAGTAGATCCCCCTCCACCAATCATTACAGCTATCTTTCCATCATAATCTATATCAGCTATCGCTCCATACACAGTATATTCATTTTCCATATCTGAAGTTACTATTCTAAAATCTAACTCTGTCTTTTCTTTAAATTCTTTTAACCATTCATCTTTTTGTTCATCTGTTAAATTTCTAAAAATACTTGTTCCAAAAACATATGTCCTATCTATTTTTATTTCATTAACAAAACTAAATAATAACTTCTTATCTTCTTCATCTATTTTATTTTCTTTTTTATAATGATTTTTAAACTCAATTGTTTTAAAACCTAAACTCTTAACTTCTCCATCTTTATACAAATAACCTTTAGTATTAGTACTACCTATTTCAATAATTACAAATTCTTTCATAAAGCACCTCTTCCTAATTATATCACACGATTATTACCATTTATGTTATTATATTAACTGGTGATATTATGTTAAATATTAAAGAAGGACTCTTAGATTCTGTAAATAAATGGAATGATAACTACTATATTGTTACTGATTTTGATCGTACAATAACTGCTGGTGATAGTGAATCATCTTGGGGTGTTCTATCTAAAAGTAATAGTGTTCCTAAAGAATATATTGAAGAAAGACAATACTTTTATAATAAATATCGTCCTATTGAAATCGATTTAACTTTAGATTACGAAACTAAAAATAAACTAATGATTGAATGGTGGACGAATCATATTAATTTATTTATTAAATATCAATTAAAAGAATCAGTTATTAAAGATACAGCTCAAAATCCTAATATGATGAAATTTAGAGATGGAGCACCAGAGTTCTTAAAGAAAATGCACGACAAAAACATCCCTATCATTATTATTTCAGCTGGCATTGGTAATTTTATTAAAGAATTCTTAATTCAAAATAATGCTTTATATGATAATATTCACATCGTTGCTAACTTTATAAAGTTTGAAAATGGTATTGCTACAGGTATATCTAATAACATTATTCATTCTTTAAATAAAAATGATATCAGTATTCCAAATGAAGTCAAAGAATTAATTAAAGATAAAGAAAACATTGTTTTATTAGGTGATGGTATTGATGATATTAAAATGGTTAATGAAGATAAAAAAGATAAAACTTTAAAAATTGGTTTCTTAAATGAACATACCGAAAAAGACTTTACTGAATATACTAAAGTCTTTGATGTTGTAGGTCATAACAATGCTTCCTTTGATGAACTAACAGAAAAATTCAATATTTTCAAATAAAATTGTAGTTTTTATTAATTAATAGTATAATCTTTTTTGGTGATTTATATGGCCGAATATTTAGATGTTAGAACTAATTATAATAAAGAATTATTAAAAGAAGCTGCTAAATGTATTAATGATGGTAAATTAGTCTTATTCCCTACAGAAACAGTTTATGGAATAGGAGCAGATGGATTAAATGAAGAAGCCGTTAAAAATATTTTTATTGCTAAAGGAAGAGCTTCAGATAATCCTTTAATCTTACATGTCTCAAATATCGAAATGATTGAAAGAATAGCTAAAGACATTTCTCCCCTAGAATATGAATTAATCAACAACTTCTTTCCTGGACCATTAACCATTGTCTTAAATAGAAAAGAAATAGTACCTAATGTCGTTACTGCTAATCTAGATACAGTTGGTATTAGAATGCCTGAAAACAAAATAGCTCATGATTTAATAGAGTTATCTAATACCCCAATTGCTGCTCCAAGTGCTAATATTTCTGGTAAACCAAGTGGTACTAATATAAACGATATCTTTAATGAATTAAATGATAAAGTAGATTATATCATTGATGGTGGTGATACTAAGATTGGTTTAGAATCTACAGTTATTAGAGTCATCAATAATGAAATAAATATTTTAAGACCAGGTAAAATAACGTATGAAGACTTATCTAAGTTTGCTAAAGTAAATGTTTCAAGTCATGTTTTAAAGGAAGTAGAAAAAAATGACGTTGTCTTATCTCCTGGTATGAAATACAGACACTATGCACCTTCTACTAAATGTGTCTTAGTATATAGTGACGATCAAGATAAATTAATAAATAAAATGCAAGAATTAGAAAATGATAACACTCTAGTCATAACTAACGATAATAATATTAATAAATTCAAAAATGCCATTGGATACGGTAAAACTTTAGAAGAAATATCTCATAATATCTTTAGAATCTTAAGAAGTGTTGATAAAGAAAATAAAGAACTAGTTATCATTGAAGGAGTTAAAACAACAGGTCTTGGCCTTGCAATTATGAATCGTTTAATTAGAGCTTGTTCTCATAACTATATTGAATTATAAAAGTTAGCGAAAGCTAATTTTTTTATGTCTTAATAAACATTTTGTCAATATTTACAAAATATAACTTTAAAACATGTAAATAAACATATTATAACTTTACATACTGCTATCTATTTATAGTGATTTTTATCATGATATTTGCTATATTTATATTAAGAATAGAGAATCATATAGAGTAATTCTGTCAAAAGAATATGAAGGGAGCCGTTATAAATGGTTAAAAAAATCAAATACATATTGTCAATCGTTTCGATATTTACGTTAATTTTTCTTGTTAATGTAAATGCCAAGCTTATAAATTTAAGAGATGCTGTAAACGATCCTACGGGTGAACTATATAAAACAACCTATGATTTATTAATCGATAAAGACGACCTTCCTTATTTAAATCAAACAGTTCTCTCTAAATTCAGTTCACTATCATTCATAACTTTAAGAAATGTTTATATAGATAATGGTCAAATAATCAATTATTATAATCACAAAATAGAAGGATTATATATTGAAAATGCCGTTGTTAACTTATCTACCTTTAGTTTAGATAATGTTAAAGAAGTAAATGTTTTAAATTCATTTAATACTGGTAACTTAATAAGTGCTGATAAAATAACTTTTGGTACTGGTACATTCTTAAATGAAGAATATGCTAGAGATCCAGAATATGATAATAAAATTACCGAAGTTGCTAAAGATATATATAATCAAAGTAATAAAACTGCTGATGATATAATAAGAAAAACAACATTATATGTTGTAAATAACTTAACTTATGATAATAGTGATATCTATGGCAATATGAGTTTAAGTGAATCAATCTTTAAAAGAAAAATTGGTTTATGTGAACACTATGCATACTTAGAAAGTCAAATACTAAATAAACTAGGAATATTTACTATGAATGTTGTTGGATATGTTGATAAAACTGATCCACTAAATACAACCCATGCTTGGAATGTTTTATATGTTAATGGTAAATGGTATAGCTTAGATCCTACTTGGATGGATACAGCTAAAGGACGTCAGGACTTACAAAATAATAAAAGTAACAAATATTACATGAGAGCTCTTAATGATAATACATTTAATGCTGATCATGTTACATACTTTACTAACTTTGATTTAATTCCTACATCATCAAGAGTTTCTAAAATGTCTATTGCTACTCCAGTAAAAGCTATATCAGTACCTAAGAAAACAACTACAAAAACAGCCGCTAAACCAAAAGCAGCTCCTATATTAGAGAATCCAGAAACTGGTGCCTTCGTTAGTTTCGTAGCTATAATCTTTGCTTATTTCTTAGCAAGAGGTATGTTATACGTATCTAAAAAGAAAACAGTATTCTATAAAATATAACTTAAAAAGAACCTTCGCGGTTCTTTATTTTTTATCTTTTAATTTAAGATCATAATAAGCTATGATAAAAGATCCTATACTATTACCTAATATCATAACTAATAAATAATAAAACATTTTAAATGAATATACACCAGCTATACTAAAATAAAACATATTAGCTACACAGTGTTCAAAACCACATAATATAAAAGCCATAACTCCCATAAAGATAGTCATATACTTACCTATTATATCTTTTTGTTTCTTATAATTATTAACTGCTATATACATAATAATTCCACAGAATATAGCTAATATAAAGATACTTAATAAACTATCATCTAATTTTATATTAACTAAGTTTTGAGCTTTCTCTACATAGCCACTAAATCTTGTTAAACGCATTACACTACCTACTATAAAAGTTCCTATAAAGTTACCTATTAAAGATAATAATAGTTCTATAATATAACTAAGTTTATTTTTTAGTAAATAACCAATCTTACCAGTATATAAGTTAAATGAATACATACAAACAGTTAATAAACCAAACGAGAATATAAAAGAACCAACTATCTTATTATCAATAGCTAAATAAGCAATACCACCCATTCCTATTAAAATACCAGCATATATTCCTTTTATTATAAAATCCAAATACTTCTTCATACCATACCTCTACCTTCTAAGCTAATTATATCACGTATATTACTATAAAGATATCTAACGAATAAACTAATTATTAGAATATTCATTGAATTATATTAATGTTTAAAGTATAATTTTTTATATAAATATTATAGGATGGATTGTATATGAAATTAAATAAAATAACAAAAATAATATCAATTATATGTAGTGGATTAGGATTTATCTTTTCCTTATTTGGTTTAATATGTGGTCTACAAAGTATTAATGCAGATGGTTGGGCAGAATTAGGTATTATCTTTATATTACCTTCCCTTATTGCTTGTCTTAACATAGTATTAGATTTCTTAGTAACAATTGGTAAAATGAAAAAAGGTTTAATATATTCTTGTATCAGCGCTTTAATAAAGATTATTATTATAATCTTATTAATTCCATACACTATCAATGAATACAAATATCAATTACAATATAATGTATCAAATTTTTCCTTTGGTTTAATTCTAATTATCTCACTCATAGTAATTACAATTCCATCTATTATAAATATCATTAAACTTTTTTCTTTAAGAAAAGAAAATAAGTAACCTTTGCAGCAAAATTTTAAAGTACATAGAAAAACTAGTTTCATTATTCGAAACTAGTTTATTTTTAAAATGGAGCGATTGCTAGAAATATTTACAACTCCTTTATTGTAATATAAAATATTGTAAGAGGTGTTTTTTATTATGAAAGTAAAAAACAATTATGATGAATGCTTAACAAATTTAGCCTGTTCTATTAGAAAATATTTTGGCTTAGAATATCATCACAAATCAATACTTTATATTGATGAATTATTAGCAAAGAAACAACCTGATAATGTTATTATTATACTTTTTGATGGTATGGGTTCAAGAATACTAGACCGAACCTTAGCAGAAAATTCATTTTTTAGAACAAATAAATATAAAGAAATAACGACTGTTTTTCCCGCTACTACAACCGCTGCCACCACATCCATTAGAACCGGTTTAAATCCTATTGAACACGGATGGCTTGGTTGGAATACCTATATAAAACCAATCGATAAGACTATAACTTTGTTTCTAAATTGTGAAAAAGGTAAAGAAGAAGTATGCCAAGATTTTTTAGAAGTAAAAAATAAATTAGTTAATACTACTATAGCTGACGAAATCGAAAATGCCGGAGTATATCGTGCTAAAGAATTCTTCCCTTTTAAAACTGGTAATGCAATTACCTATTCTAATTTAGATAATATGCTAAATCAAATAACGGAAGAAACTAAAATCAAAGGAAAAAAGTTTATATATGCTTATGATGATGAACCAGATCATACTATGCATGATTATGGAGCTGATAGTGAAATTGTTAAAAATCTTATCAAAGAACGTAATAAAAAAGTTGAGAACTTCTGTAACAATCTAACTAATTCTTTAGTTATAATCATTGCTGATCATGGCCATATAAAAGTTGATAATATCTTCTTAAATGATTATCCTGAGTTATTAAATATGTTAGAAAGAACCACATCAATTGAACAAAGAGCAGTTTCTTTTAAAGTAAAAAAAGAGTATTTGAACATTTTTGTTGATAAATTCAATGAATTATTTGGTAATTACTTTAATATTTATAGTAAATCTGAAATATTAGAAAGTAAACTATTCGGTGATGGCACACCAAACGAACTATTTGATGCTGCTATAGGTGATTTTATCGCTATCGCTAATTCTAATAAATGTTTAGTTACTGATGGTGATGATGTCCTATTTTCACAACATGCTGGCTATACGGATGACGAAGTATTTATACCTTTAATTATTGTTGATAAAACTAAAAATGATTAAAAAGCAAGAATATAAAATGACAAAAAAAAGAATGAAAAGATTTTTTATCTTTTCATTGCTCATAATTATCTTCCTTTTTATATTTTCACTATTTATAGTATTAATATAAAAAGAAAATCACCTAACCCAGCAATGATCTAGGTGAAACCAAAAATATATTGGCAACACTCAACATGCGCTATTGAATGTTCTTTTTATGTAATTCTCGTTGATACATTTATTGTATCATAAATGTATGAGTTATTCAATATTTCTGATATTGATACTTTATAATTAACAATAATGAGACCAACTTTATTTCCAGACACTGTCTATTGTTTTGGATATTCTAAATAAAATAATATAGAAGTAATACAAATACATAGCTTGCATATAAAAACGCCACACTATAGTGTGACGATTTTTACAAATGGAGCGAAAACTTTACTTATATTCGAAAAATTATACTCCCAAGATTGACTAAATCAACTAAATTCATATATCAGTTTTTTAGATTATTTCAAGCATCAGAATTATTCTTTCATTGTATCATAATGTAATTTATCGACTATTTCTATTTTGTTCATTAAGAATTTAGCGGATTTTAAAATTTCATCTGGATTTCTTGCTGCTTTGTGAGATAAAATATTACATACGTTAAGTAACATTCCAATTGCCATTTCATCTTTACTTGTTGGGTTATCACCACACAGTACTTTTTTAATATTATTAAAATTTGTATATGTAGGGTTACTGCTCTTAACTTTAAAGCTTAAAAACTCCTCAAGTATTTTACGCATTATATTTGGATAATGGTATATTTCACAATCAGTCATATCATTACAATCTTGTTTTTGTGAGAACTCATATATATCCTTAAAATCATGTTTGTATGGAGTTTCATTAGTTTTCGCACTAACTATTTTACTACCATTTGTATCTTTTTTTATTTCATAAAATCCATATGGTGTATTTTGTTTATCTGCTTTATTATAACAAATACTGCAAAAATCTTCCCATACATGAGTAAAAACAAACAATTGAATATTATTTAATTCACATATTTTTTTGATTAATTCTAGAACATACATTTTGTTAATATCATCTACACTTGAAATAGGATCATCAATGACTATTAAATTTATTGATGATTTCAAGTGCTTTTGTTCTTTATCTTCAAATAATTCATAATAAAAATATAATAATGACAATAAATTTTGTTCACCTTCACTTATATCGTCTAATTGTAATTTATCATTAGTAATTGATTGTTTAATTATATAATCGTCATTTAAAACTTCTAGTTTTAAATTAACTTCAAGCATAGATAAGATATCATTTATATGATCAGCAAAATCTTTTGTATTAGATTTACTATCTTTTAATTCTTTTATTTTATCTAGGTTTTCTTTATTTTTAATTCTCGATTCATCTAAAACTTTTTGTTTTTGTGAAACTAATTGCATATTGCTATTTATAAAAGTATTATTTCTAATTTCTAAACCAATTGCTCCTTTTATTAATATATTTACTTTAGATATTTTTTCATCTAGTATTTTTAATTTTTCATCCTTAATTTGAATAATATTATCATACGAATTCTTTATAGAAGATAATATTTTTTTTAACTTTTCATCTTCAAAATCAATTTGTAAGTTAATATTTTCTATTTTGTTATTTAATTTTGCTTTGTAATTAGTTAATAAATTATCATTAGATTCAATATTATCAAAGTATTGAGTTATGTCGTTTCCTAAATTAACGATAATACTATTTTTTAACTCTAAAAGTTTATTTATTTGTAAACTTAATGTATCTAATTCATTTTTAAAATTTGTTAATGATATTGATGCCTTTTGTTTTTCGTTTGAATTATATTTATTAACATTGCTTTGAATGAAATCTAAATCTGGTGTTCCACCACAAAATTTACATTTTTCTCCTTTTTCATGAATAGATAATCCACTAGTAATCCACTCAACGATTCTTGAACTTGGAATCTCTATATCATCAAATTTTTTAACAAAAATATCTTTAATTTCATTAATATTTTCATCCAATATCATATTTAATGCTGGAATAATAATTGCTTCAATTTTTTCTTTTTGATTCTCAAGAGAATCGTCACCTTTAATATTTAATAATTCGCTTTCATCGTTTTCAATTTTTTTGGCTTTTTCTATATCATCGTTATATGATGATATAACTTCAGCATTACTCTTGGAAATAGGTTTTCTTTGTATTGCAATTCTTCCCTTTTTAGCATCGTGTATTTTGTCTATTTCTATACGTATTTTTTTGCTTAATTCATTAATTTCTTGTTCAATAGTGTTAGTATCAATAATGTTAGATTCTAATAAATTAATTTGTTTTTCTATATCAACATCTTTTTCCCCAAAATTTGCAATAACCCCTTTTATTTTTGAATCTGTACTTTCTTTTAACAATAAGTTATTATTAATATAATTACGATTAAAAAATCTATAACTATCTGCTCCAACTGGATTATTTATTAGAAATTGTCTTATAACTCCTTTTGCTAAAGATGATTTTCCTCGACCATTATAACCAAAAATAATATTTTTTTGCTTAAACTCTCTATCTGGACCCGTATAATTTTTAAATGATTTTTCTGTATAATTTTCAATTTTTTTTACAATATTCATTTGCTCACCAAACTTCAATAATAAATATAAAAATATTATATCATTATGCTTGTATTTTTTAAATAAATATAGTGGTAAAATCTAGAACAATTGATGATTTTATAGTATAATTTCATTAGTAACTAATCTTATAATTAAGGAGGTGCAATAATGGAAATCAATAATATTTATAATATGGATTGCAACAAAGGCATGAATAAAATGATTAAAGAAAATTTAAAAGTTGATTTAATTGTTGCAGATCCTCCTTATGTAATATCTAAAAAATCACAATTTCATACAATGAAAGATAGGAAAAATCCTAGAAAAGGGACTGATTTTGGCGATTGGGATAAAGAATTTAACAACAAACCTTGGATTAAAAAATCATATGAATTACTAAAAAAAGGCGGTTCATTATTAGTCTTTAATGATTTTAAAAAAGCCACTGAAATTATAAATTATGCTCAAAGTTTAGGATTTATATATAAAGATACACTTATTTGGAAAAAAACTAATCCTATGCCAAGAAATAGAGATAGAAGATATGTTCCAGATGTTGAAATGATTATATGGTTTATTAAACCTGGAAAATGGACTTACAATAGACAAAATTCTAAATATGAAAGTAGTGTTATTTCTATTCCTTCTGAAAGTGGTGGAGGATATAAAAGATATCATCCAACACAAAAGCCATTAAAATTAATTGAATATTTAATTAAGATACATAGTAATAAAGATGATTTGATATTAGACCCATTTATGGGTTCAGGAACAACTGCTAT
>CANPXB010000017.1 GCA_947585595.1 uncultured Bacilli bacterium | reverse complement strand
GTCATAACATTACCTAATGTTTCAATACCTAATGATAATGGCGTTACATCAAGTAATACTAAGTCATTAACTTCACCAGTTAAGACACCACCTTGAATAGCTGCTCCAATTGCAACACATTCATCAGGGTTAACACCTTTAGATGGTTCTTGTCCTAATTCTTTCTTAACTAAATCTTGAATATATGGAATACGTGTAGATCCACCAACTAATAACACTTTATCAATATCCTTAGCTGTTAATTTAGCATCTTTAAGAGCTTTTCTAACTGGATCTAATGTACTTTCAAATAAATCCATATTTAATTCTTCAAATTTAGCTCTTGTTAAAGTTACATCTAAATGTAATGGTCCATCATCATTTTGCGTAATAAATGGAATATTAATTTGTGTACTTGTCATACCAGATAAATCTTTTTTAGCTTTTTCGGCAGCATCTTTAATACGTTGCATAGCCATTTTATCTTTAGATAAGTCAACACCATTTTCTTTCTTAAATTCAGAAACTAAGTAATCCATAATTCTTTGGTCGAAATCATCACCACCAAGTTTATTATTACCTGATGTCGATTTAACTTCAAAGACACCATCACCTAAATCAAGAATTGATACATCGAATGTTCCACCACCTAAGTCATAAACTAAGACAGTATGAGCATTTTCTTGTTTATCAATACCATAAGCTAAAGCTGCTGCTGTTGGTTCATTAATAATTCTCTTAACATCTAAACCAGCAATTTTACCAGCATTTTTAGTTGCTTGTCTTTGTGCATCATTAAAGTATGCAGGAACAGTAATAACTGCTTCTTTAACTTTTTCACCAAGATAAGCTTCAGCATCACTCTTTAATTTCATTAAAATCTTCGCACTAATTTCTTCTGGTGTATATTTTTTACCATTAGCAGAAACTTTATCTTTAGTTCCCATTTTTCTTTTAATTGAAGCGATTGTATTATCTACATTTGTAACCGCTTGTCTTTTAGCTGTTTCACCAACTAATTCTTCGTCACCTTTAAAAGCGACAACTGATGGAGTTGTTCTATTTCCTTCTGGATTTGTAATAACATGTGGTTCTCCACCTTCTAAAACTGCAACACAACTATTTGTTGTACCTAAATCTATACCAATAACTTTTCCCATTATATATTCATTCCTTTCATCTTTACGGGTTTTAATTCTTTTGCCCAAGCAAGTAATCTTGCACGAGCATTTTTTATTTCAGTATCAATTTGTTTTTGCGTTTTCATCTTTTGCCAAGTTTCTTCCTCTTCATCTAGATAGTAATAAGTTCGACAATTTAAACTTATTCCTTCTTCTAGTTCTGACTTTTCAAAACCTTCAGGCAAACTTTCAAATTCATAATTATCTGCGAAAGCAACATATGTTGTTGTTATTAATTCTTTACTCAAACAGACAAAATGTCTATCATCATATTTTTCAACACGGACTACTGAAGGATGTTCCCCAAAAGTTTCTATCCATTCATCATAATCACTTTCTGGTATAAAATACCTTGATATGCTTCCACTTCGATTATGACCAGCACAACTGGCAATTGTTTTATAACCTTTTTTATTAAGTTCAATGATTACTTCAGCGATTTCTCTATCACAATGAATATTACCCGGAGCACTAGAAGATATTGTAAAACTATCTAAATCTATATACACCGTATTATCCATTACTTACTCACCTTAACCATAGCATGTCTAATAACTTTTCCTTTATAAGTATAACCTTTTTGTAATACATCAACTACTGTATTAGGTTCTACTCCCGGAGCATCTTCTGTTAAAACTGCTTCCATTGTATTAGGATCAAATGGTTTATTTAAGATATCCATAACTTCTACTTCATACCCTTTTAAAGTATCACTTAGATTACCATATATCATCTTAAATCCACTTAAGAATTTACTAACTTCATCATCAAGATTAGTATCATCCATTTGAATAGCTCTTTCAAAGTTATCAACTATTGGTAGTAATCTTTTTATTAATTCTTCGCCCTCGTACTTTAATAAATTAGCTTTTTCTTCTTCCATACGACGACGCATATTTTGCATTTCTGCATTAGCTCTTAAATACTTATCTTTTAAAGAGTCTACTTCTTCTTGTAACTTTTTCTTTTCTTCATCATCTTTTTTCTTAAAAAGACCTTTTTTCTCATCTTTCTTTTCTTCTGGTTGTTTTACTTCTTCTTGTTTATTGACTTCTTCTTGAATAGGAGTATCTCCCTTAACTTCTTCCTTTACTTCATTTGTTGAAGTTATATTTTCTTCTGCCATAAGTCATCTCACTCTCTATTACTAAATTTAGCAAAGCTAAATTATTTATCTCTTTCATTTAATTCTTTATTAATGTATTCCAGTAATCCAACTACCTTGTCATATTCCATTCTCTTCGGACCAACAATTGCAATTGTCCCCTCTTCTCCATTAATATTATATTTACTCTTAACTACAGTGACATTTGGATCAAATTCTGATTGCTCTCCAATATAAACATTGACACCCTCGCCTGTCTCTTCGATTTTTCTAACCAAAGATTCATCTTCAAACTTATTTACAATCCTTTTAATCTCATCAATGTTATTATATTCTGGCTGTTTTAAAATATTAGTCTTTCCACTAAAGAAGACATTAGTACTGTTTTTAGTAAAATCATCAAAAGCATCATGGAATATCTCATAAACTGTTTCATACTGCTTAATTGTTTTACTAATAACTGGTTTAACATCAAATTCCAGCCTTTGACTTACTTCGTTAATTGGTGTCCCAATTAACATCTTATTAATAATTTCACAAGTCTTAACTAACTCAGCCATATAAATATTTTCTGGTATTGTAAATCGCTTATTTTCGACAATTCCTTTATTAGTACAAACCAAGGCAATTATTTGATTATTATCAAGAGGTATAATGCTTACTTGTTGTAAAGTATTATCATTTGAACTCTTACCTAAAACAACACTTGTATAATTAGTAATCTCTGCAATTATTTCCATACATTTATTAATTGCATCACTAACCTGTAAATGTTGATTATGGAAAATAGTCTGTAATTTTAACATTTCTTCGCCATTTAATTCTTTAGGTTTCATCAAATTATCAACATAATATTGATATCCACGTTCTGAAGGAATCCTTCCACTAGATACATGGTTCTTTTCCAAGTATCCAAGTTTTTCTAAAGCTGCCATTTCATTTCTAATAGTAGCTGAAGAAAGTTTAAATTTCTTACATAACGCTTTGCTTCCTACTGGTTTAACGAATTTAATATAAGACTCAACTATTTCTTTTAATAGTCTTTCTTGTCTTTCATCCATTATATCACCACCATTAGCACTCATACTTAACCAGTGCTAAATAAATTATAGCTATAATATTAGCACTTGTCAATGGCAAAGTGCTAATTTTTTATATATATTCTTCAAAATTATTTACTATACTTTATCATGTCAAATAATCTTATAAAATAATCATTACCGTGCTATAATTAAAATATAAAATAAGAAAAGATGTGTGAATATGAAACCGACTAAAAAGCATCGTAAACGTTATCGTTTAAAACCAAGTGTTTTTAGATTTCTTGTCTATGCCACTTTCATCATTGGTCTATCTATATATGCTTATATTGGTATCTCTAATGCTATTAAAGAAATTAAATATCATGAAACCTATGAATATAAGTTAACTAGTTTAGGTTATTCAATGGCTGATACTCAAAAACTAATCTCAATCTTAAAACCTGAAAGAATTGAAGAAATCCTAAATGAAGAACAATACAATGAAATGTATCATAATATAATTAATCAAAAATACTTTATTGATCATAACTTTGAAGATTACGTAACTTATAAAATATCTCATAGTGATGATTCATATGAAGATACCATTGCTATTGTCAATGTTCATGCTAATAATGGTTGGTACAATGTTGAATATGAAAGTAATATCGATGATGGCTATTTAGTCCTAGTTAATAAGTTTTATCATTTAAATAAAGATTATAAAAGAATTGATTTAGAAAATGCTAACTTAGCTTATGCTTATGCTGATAATAAAGCTGCAACAATCGTTTTAGAAAACTTTGAACAAATGCGTGATTATGTCTACAACAACTTAAATGTTAAATTAATGATTAACTCATCTTATCGTTCTTATGAAGATCAAGAAAGTATCTATAATGATTATAAAAATGTTAGTTTAAAATATGCTGATCAATATGCTGCTCGCCCTGGTTACTCAGAACATCAAACTGGTTTATCTTTAGATATAACTTCTTGGGAACACCCTGGACAAAAAGCCTTTACTGAATCTGAAGAATATAAATGGTTAAAAGATAATGCCCATAAATATGGTTTCATTCTAAGATATCCAGAAGGTAAGGAAAACATCACTGGTTACTCAACTGAAAGTTGGCACTTTAGGTATGTTGGAAAAGAAGTCGCTACTCAAATCTATAACGAAGGTATTACCTTTGATGAATACTATGCTTACTACATAGCCAAATAAAAACTCTAGTTTAATCTAGAGTTTTCTTAATTTAATAAAGACTCTGTATATGTTGTTCCATCATAAACTGAAACAACATAATCACTATCAGACTTATGAACTTTAAAGGCTGGATTATCAACATTATAGTAAGGATAATCTCCTATTTTTACTCCTACACTATTAATCTTATTACCATAGTAATCATAAATATTTAATTCAGAATCACTATTAACCCCAGCAAAGAAAGTATCATACAATTCAACATATTTAAATAATTCACTACCTACTTGACTTCCATAACTATCATAAACTACATAATTATTAGCTATCTTAACTTTATAATGATCTTTAGTACTATTATAACCTCTAATCTTACTATCAAATCCTACTGATTCATCATTCTCACCAAATAATATTTTCCATTTATTAGTTGAATCTAAAGCTAAGACATAATCACCTATTTTTTCCATCTTATTATAATTAAAGTAATATGTTGTACTAACTTTATCACCATCAATATTAATCATTCCGTATTTGCCTTTTTTACCTAAAGCAATTATATCTATCTTACCATCATATAAAGTTACTTTATTATCATTATTAGGTGTATAAGAACTAACTGTTGTATAACCATTATCTACTAAAGAACGATTATCTTTTAAGTCATAAAGAATAATATTATTAGTTCCATCAGCTATAAAGACATATCTTTTATTAATAATTGGTACACGACTCTTTCTAACCATATCTTCAGGTTTAACCATATCATTATCTTCATATATAGTATCTGTAGCTAAGAAACAAGTATTATAATCATCATCTGCTACCGTAACTTCATTAAGATTAGAACATTTATAAGATCCCATTAATCTTTCTTTTTCTGCATCTTCATAGAAGAATAATGTTCCATCAAAGTAATTAACATAATCATACTTAGTATTAACTAAAGATTCAGTTACTTTAATATTCTTAACTTCTGGAGCACTACCATTATCATAAATAATTATTTGAATAACATCTGCACTTTCAATTTGAATATCAAAACTTAGTTTAGTTTCTTTAAGTTCCCCTTCACTATTATAAATAGATGTTTTAACATAATTACTATTCTTTAATTTAATATTACCTTCATTAAGTTTTTTCTTATCACTATTTTTAACATATAACTTATCATCATTAACCAAGAACAAATATTTATCTTTTAAAGTAATAAACTCATAACCAGTATCAACTAAATTAGCTTTATAATCATATACTGCATAATCTCCACTTACATTAGCAACTACAAAGTTATCATTATAACTCTTTATTTCATAACTACTACTAAAGTTACTACTTAAACTCTTATTGTTCTTATCAATAACTTTATATCCTTTATTATATTTAGCAATTAAATTCTTTTCACCATTAATCATTCCTAAATAATCATATTGTTCATTAATTAAAACTGTAATACCCTTATCTAGTTTAATTAAACCATACTTTTTATCTGTTGCAACAATTGCATAATTATCATCAAAGGCTTTAACATCTTTATATTCTTTTAAAACTTTATTATCTTTAATTGAATATAGTTTAACTGTTGTATCACTTTCCTCTTTATTATCAACAACATAGGCATAAGAATTGTCAACAATTGGATATCTTTCTTCCATTTCTTTACCTTTATCATCAAGTAATACTGGAACATCAAAAGTATCAGCTACTTTATTAAATCCGACATAACATAAAGATACTGATTTATTTTTACATTCATAACTTCCTAGTTCATTACCATTATCATCTAAGAAATATAACTTACCATCCTTATAGTAAAAATTATCTTCTAAAGCTTCTCCTTCAATAACTGCTGGTTGTTCATTACTAGGTTGTTCTTCTTCATCTTTATTTAAAAGAACTACTAATAAAACAATTCCAGCAATAATTAAAATTAATAATAAAGCTAATAAACTAGCATAGATAATCTTCTTTTTCTTATCTAAACCATTCCATTTATTTTTTAATTTAACAAAAATATTTTCTTTTTTTACTTCTTCAGTTGTTTCCTCTTCTGTTTGTTCTTCTTCATTTTCTTCTAATAAAGCTTCAGCCATAGCAATATTCTTCTCTGCTAAAGCTTCTTCCGCCTCTTCTTCTTTTTCTTTATTTTCTATTTCTTCAAACTTTTCTTTATTTTTTTCAACACGACTAAGTGTTTCTTCATGTTCCTCTTCATTCTCTTCAAGATCTTTTAGTGTAGTAATGGGTTTTGTTTTTTCTAATTCTTCATCCATCATTTTTATCTACCTTTCTAATCTAAGATGATTATATCATATTTCATTTTAATTCAACATATATTTTTATTTTCCATAAAAAAACTCAAAATGAGTTTTTATAATATCTTTATTAATATTTCATTCATTACATAAATATATTCTGGATTAACATAAATATACTCGCCATCAACAATTAGTTCTTCTTCCTCTAAAACTTCTTTTAAATCAAAGACTTCTTGCATATTAACTTCATATTTTCTAAAGAATTCTTTTAAACTAATACCTTCCATCTTTCTAAATCCCAGCATTAATTCATTATACATCTTATCCTCTTTACTTAAGACTTCTTCTTTAAGTAAGAATTCACCTTTTAAATAATTAGTTAAACTCCTTGTATTTTCATATCTAACTCCATGGATATAACCAGAAGCTCCTAAACCAAAACCATAATATTCATTATTATCCCAATAATTTAAATTATGTTTACTCTTCTTACCTTTTAAAGCAAAATTAGATACTTCATAATGTTCATAGTTTTTTAGTTCCAACTTTTCACAAATATATTCATACATAGAAGCATCTAACTCTTCAGGTATTGGTAATACACCACTAATTCCTACTTTAGTATTATCTTCAACAATTAATGAATAAGTACTAATATGATCAGGATTAAGTTTTAATATTTTATCTAAGTCTTTTTTCATATCTTTAATTGATTCTTTAGGAATACCATACATAAAATCAACATTGATATTATCAAATCCCATCTTACGCATCAATTTCATCTTCGATTCATAATCTTCGAAAGTATGATTTCTTTCCATAAAAGCTAATTTTTTAGGATTTAAAGATTCAACTCCAATACTTAAACGATTAACTCTATTTTCTTTTAAAAATTCTAATAATTCTTCATTTATATCATTTAAATTACATTCAAAAGTAAATTCTAAATCAGGAGCTAAATTAAAGTGGTTAATTATTTCAAATAAATATTTTAAATCTTTCATCTCTAAAGACGAAGGTGTTCCACCCCCAATATACATTGTTTTTATCTCTTCACCATCATATTTATCTTTTATTTCTTCAACTAAAGCATTTAAATATGGTATAACCCAAGGACCATGATATAACATCTTACAAAAGTCACAATAACTACAAATACTTTTACAAAACGGAATATGAATATAAACACTTTCCATTAAACCACTACCTTACCATTCTATTATATCAATCATCAAATTCTTTTTCTACTTCTATAACCTAATTTAGACAATCCATATTAATCTTTTTGACAGTCTTAAATTTCTTTAAATTATCTTCTATTTCTTTTCTTATTTCTTCATTATAAAATGAAGAATTTTCAATTATCTCTTTATATTCTAATACCTTATTCATCAACTTATCATCTTTATGTTCTAAATACTTTTTAACATAGTAATAAAATAGTTCTAATGTTGCCACAAAAATATTATTATCACTAGCTAGCTTTAAATATTCTAAAGCTTTATCTTCATCTTTTAATACCCCTATCGCTACTTCACCATCTAAATAAAAATACTTAGCTAAATTATAATAAGCATAATAACATAAAGTACGATAGTTACTCTCTATAGCTTTATTATAAAAAGTATAAGCTTTTTCTAAATCTTCTAAAACAATTCCTTTATGGTAATATTCCCCAACTTTATTACAAGCCCAACTTTCTCCTAATGTTGCTGATTTTAAATAATAATTAAATGCCTCTTCATAATTTTTCTTATCTTCTTCTATCTTACCTAAATTATTAATTGCATAAGCATATGAACTCTCTGCTGCTTTATTAAAATATTTAATAGCTTCTTTTTGGTCTTTCTTTAAAGGATAAGTTCCACTTAAATACATATTACCTATTTGATTACAAGCAGCTATATTTCCTAAATTATATGACTTAACTAAATATTCATATCCTGTAGCTAAATCTTTATTACTTTGTTTACCTAATAATCCTTTAATATACATATTACCAATCATATAATTAGCACTTGCATGATTCATTAAAGCAGCTCTAACTAAATACTTATAAGCTTCTTCATAACGAGGATATCCCTTAACATAACCATAATATTCATTTGAACCTATTTCAAAATTAGCATAAGCATTCCCCTTAGTAGCTAATTCCTTCATTGAATAATCAAAATTAATTCCTTCTCTTAGTTTTAAAGATAAATACTCTTGTAAATCTAAAGAACTAATACTAGTATCATTTAATACATTATCAATAACTTCCTTTTTAAGTTCATCTTCATATAAAGGTTGTCTTTTATATAACACAATATAAACAATTAAAGAAACTAAAGCTTCATAATAATTATCACTATCTATCTTATCCTTAACCTCTTTAGTTAACTCTTCTTTAACTAAGCGATCATTTTTAGCTAAATTATATAGTTTATTAGTTAGAATAATAACACTCTCATTATGATTAATAAAATCTATCTTCTTATCAACTAAGTTATATAAAACTCCATCCATTATTTCAATAATACCTATAATATTATCTACAAACTCATTTTTATTCTTTTCATATCTTTTAACTTTATTTAAATAAATTTGTTTATAATCACTACCAATACTACGACATCCAACACAATAATTATTAACTGTTGTATCATTAATTCCTTCTATTTCAAATAAAATACAAAATAACTCACTTTGTAATGCTGATGTCTTATTTTTAGCTGATTCTTTAATAATTCTAAATAAATTACCTAAACTTAAATGTTCATCATTATTATTCAATCTAATAAATTGCTTTTTCATTACAATCACCATCTTTATCTTATCATAATATGTGGTTTTTTGAAATATTAAATAATTACTATGTGGATTATTATTACTTTATATTTATTAAATATCAGCATATTATTTTATTAAAGGAGGAAAAGACTATGAAAAAATTCTGGTCAAATTATAAGCAAACCATCATTTTATTAGTATCTTTAATTATTGGTGCTATTGTTGGTTTAGTATTTAAAGAAAAAACGGAAGTTTTAAAACCATTTGGTGATTTATTCATGAACTTAATGTTCGTTATAATCATCCCATTAATTTTCTTAACCATTACAACATCAATTGCCAAAATAAGTGAACCTAAAAGATTAAGTAAAGTAATTATTACTATCTTTGGTGTCTTTATCGTTACATCTTTAGTTGCTGTTGTTATTGGTTTAGTCTCAACTTATTCAATTAAATTAGTAAATCCAAGTGATTCCAAAGCTATTGTTGAAACCTTAGGTGAAGCTGAAAATGAAGAAGTTGAATTAAATATTTTAGAAAGGACTGTCCAAGCTATTAGTGTTAGCGACTTTAAAGATATCTTATCTAAAGATAATATAATTGCTTTAGTTATTGTTTCTATTTTAGTTGGTCTAGCTATTAGTAAACTTGGTGATGAAGCTGTTCCATTAAAAAATGTTTTAGAAGCAGCTAACAAAGTTGTCTTAAAATTTGTTGACTTTGTCTTCCTATATGCTCCTATTGGATTAGGTTGTTATTTTGCTTCCTTAATTGGTACATTTGGTGCTTCAATTGCTGTTGGTTATGCTAAAACATTTATTATCTACACTGTCGTTTCTGTTTTATTCTACTTTATTATGTATTCCCTATATGCCTTCATTGCTGGTGGTAAAAAAGGTTTCTTCGCTTTCTGGAAAAACATCTTACCAGCTACAGCTACATCCCTAGCTACTTGTTCATCAGCAGCTTCTATTCCTGCTAATATTAAAAGTTCTAAAGCTATCGGTGTTTCTGATGATATAGCCGAAACAATCATCCCTCTTGGAACAAGTTTCCATAAAGATGGTTCTATTATTGGTAGTGTCTTCAAAATCATGTTCTTAGTATACCTATTCGGTGCTAATCCAAGTATCATTAAAGTTGTTGGTGTTGCTTTAATTGCTAACCTACTTGTTACTGCTGTTCCTGTTGGTGGTGGTACAATATCTGAAATGTTAATCATTTCTATGATGGGCTTCCCAGTTAATGCTTTACCAATCTTAACAATTATTGCGACAATCATCGATCCACCTGCAACTATGCTAAATGTTGTTGGAGATTCAGCATCTGGCATGCTTGTTGCTCGTATTGTCGATGGTAAAAATTGGTTAAATAAAAAACATAAAAAGGCTTAATTAAGCTTTTTTTATTTGGTATTTTAAATAACTTATGTTATATTTTAAATAATAAAGGTGATTTAATTGAATTGTAAGGATTTAAGAAAAAGATCTAAAAAAGGTCAGACTTATATTTATTGCAACAAGAAAAAAGAAGAAATTAGATTTGTTGATTGTAACACCTGTCACCATAAAGAATACAAACCCCAAAAAGGCCTTAATAAAAAATCTAACAAACTAACTTATCATGAAAGTACTCGTTATAGTCTTATCTATACCGATTTTAAAATATGTTGTGAATGTGGCATTAAAGATAAAGAATACGATCATCGTATCGGTGCCTATACTAAAGTTGAAAAAAATGAAATATTCGGTGGTGCTTATCGTAAATCTTCTATTGCTGATGGAATGATCGCCCCAATGTGTATTTATTGTCATCGCTTATTTCACCAAGATATAGATTTAAAACTCAAATATAAAGCTATGTTTCAAGAAGCTTATCTAAAAGATCATTCCTTAAATATTTTTATCAAACGTTATGGTCAAAACTATATTTATAAACTTAAAAATCAAAATAAAAGAAGTTAAATTTAAGCTTTAACTTCTTTCTTTTTATTGGCATAATCTTTAAGTAAACTATATATAACAGACATCGCTGGAACTCCAAATAACATTCCAAAGACACCACCAATACTTCCACCTATAATAACTGCAACTAATACCCAAATACTAGGTAATCCAACTTTTCCTCCTACTACTCTTGGATAAATAAAGTTTCCTTCAATTTGTTGTAAGATCAAGAAGAAAATAATAAAAATTAAACTTTGTAATGGACTAACCATGAAGATTAAGAATGCCCCTATTATACATCCTATAAAAGCACCAAAAATCGGTACTAAAGCTGTAAATCCAACTAAAACTGACACCGTGGCTGCATAAGGAAGACCAATAATAACCATTCCTAAGAAACATAACCCACCTAAGATACAAGCTTCTATTACTTGAACCTTAATAAAATTACTAAAAGATAAATAAGATAAATTACCTAGCTTCATTATAAAGTTATATACTTTACTATTAGTTGCTCTATTTAATAACTTCTTAAATTGTCTTACTAATCTTTCTTTATCAAGTAAAACATAAATAGCAAATACTAAACCAATAAAGACATCACATATTGTACTAAATAAAGAATTAGCTATACCCATTGAAAAATTAATAATATTCTTTGAATTCTTCGTAATCAAATTAGTAATCTCTGTTTTCAATTCCTTATTTTCTAAATTAATTATCTCTAATTCTTTTTCATTTAACCCAATCTTCTTACCTAATTTATAAATGTTTTGTTGATATTCTGGAATATTTTCAATAAATATCTGACTAGCATTTTGAATTTGCGGAATCAAAATAAATAAGATAATTGCCACAAACCCAACAATAAATCCTAAAGAAAGAATAATACTTGTGACTCTCTTACCTTTCTTTAACTTCTTTAATAATCCTTCCTCAATCATTCTTACTAAAACATTTAAAATAAAGGCTATAATTCCTCCAATAATAAAAGGATATATTAATTTAAATAAATATTTTAAAACTCCCCCAATAAAATTATAATTAAGTAAACATACTAGTAATACTACTCCATATGTTATTAATAATAATTTCTGTCTATATTCACTTTTATTCATCTTACTTCCTCCTCATTTAAAAAGAATATCTTATCTAAAAGTTTCCTTATAAATTTATTATTAATCAATATATATATTATCATAGTTCCACTAATATTTAAAATATAATCATCGACATCAAAAGCCCCACTATTCATAAAGAACTGACAAAATTCTATCCCAATAATAAATATACTTGTAATAATAAAGAACTTATACCATTTATTAATAGATTTAAATAATCTTGGTAAAAAGAAAGCTAGTGGTGTAAAAGCAATTAGATTACCAACAATATTTCTTAAAAAATACTCTAAACTAACATTACCATTTTGATAACCTATATAAAAATTATTAATTGTTCTAAATGGAGTTATATTCGCTGTTATCATAAATTCTCTTTTCATTTGTTCAACATCTAAAATATCTTGTAAACTATTAACTAAGTAATCACGGCCAAAATACTTATCAAATAATGTTAAATTAAGAATCATAATTAAATATAAAATAAACCAAACAATTATATTAAATCTAGCTAATTTTAAAAACATCTTATTCTTTGTCTTTCTTAAAAAGAAAAAACCAAGATACATCAATATAACCACTAAAGTAACTATTATTAAACGATTAACTGGAGATGTGACATTAATTATTGAAAACTCTAATATCAAATAATAAATAATTAACAAAATAGCTAAAATATAACTAATAATGCCAATTATATAATTTAATTTATTTTTCATTACCCACCTCCACTATTATCATTATAACAAAATTCAAACATTAAAAAAAGATATAGCATCTGTCAACGCTATATCTTCGGTGGAAAATATCACTAAAGCTATTTGACAGAATAACTTTGATGATACTCACTGATCTAAGATCCACCAACGTACGTACAACTTGATAGTTCAGCGATTCATAGACTAAAACCTTTTTCTTTTTAAAAACTTATTAAAAATAAGTTAAAATAACAAAATCATTTTTCAGATTGTTATTAAGATAATAAATAAATTATTATCTAGATATTATATAAAATAATATCAGATTATTAAGAATAAATCTTAATAATACAAAAAAGAAAAATTAAATTAAATGTCTACTTTACTATCAAGTAATTATACTATATCACTAATATATATCTTTGTCAATACACTATTCTCTATTTACTTTACATTCCTATTTCTTCTTCTCTTATTTCCTTTAAACGGGCTTTAACTAATAAGATAAGTTCCATTGAAGCATTAACCTTAGGTAAAACAATTAAACTATCTTGTAACTTTGTCTTAAGACTTAGTTCATCATTAACTAAACTAGCTTCACTACGATAATCAAAATCTTTAATAGGATTTTCTAAAATAAAACTTTTAATATATTCTTCAATATCTTTTAAAACATATTCTTTTAATTCATAATTATCCATCTCGCTCACTCCATAGTAAGCTCCCACCAAGTATCTAAATGTATCTTTTAAGTCCATATTATCACTCCATGATAAATTATATCATAAATTTAAATAATAACTATGATATACTATAAATGGTGATAATATGTTAATTCGTTTTATTTTATTAGCCGTACTTATTTTTATAAATGGCGTTTTATCAGCTAGTGAGATTGCTTACCTATCCTTAGATAAATATACAATTAGTAATAAAAGAGATAAAAAAGCCAAGAAAATATTAAAAATGCTTGAAGAAGAAAGTATGTTTTTGTCAACTATCCAGATAGGAATTACTTTAGCTGGTTTTTTAGCTAGTGCCTTTGCTTCTGAAACATTTACAGATATCTTAATGGAAGAATATAATGTTTATTTTGTTAGCGTTAATTTTACTGAGAATGTTTTAATGATTGTTATTACATTAATCTTATCTTATATCACTTTAGTTTTTGGTGAATTAGTACCTAAAAAGATTGGTCGTTCTAATCCTCTTAAAGTTGCGAACTTAACAATTAATTTAATAACTATTATATCTAAACTATTCTATCCGTTTATTATTTTACTTACCACATCTACTGAATTAATATGTAAGATATTTAATATTAAAGAACATGATGATTCATTCACCGAAAAAGATATTAGACATATGATTATAACAGGTAGTAAAGAAGGTATTGTAGAAGAAAAAGAAAAAGAATATATTTTAAATATTTTTAAATTTAATGATAAAAAGGCATCAAAAATTATGACACCTAAAGCAGAAATCATTTGTTTAGATATTAATGATAATAAAGAAGCAATAATTAAAAAGATTAAAAAGAAACATTATACGCGTTATCCCGTTTTAGATAAAGATAAAGTTGTTGGGTATATTAATATTAAAGATTTTATTTATTTAGAGAAAAGGAAGAAAACTTTAAAAATCAAAGATATACTCCATAATGTCTTAGCTTTTGATAAAAACGAAATGATTGATGATATATTTCGTTTAATGCAAGAAAATCACGAGACTTTTTCTATTATTACGGATAATGGGGAATTTATCGGTATCTTAACTATGGAAGATGCCATTGAAGAAATCGTTGGTAATATTGAAGACGAATATAATTAAAGAGTTGTTATTTCTAACAACTCTTTTCCTTTTCTCTTTTTATCCATTCCATTATTAAAGCAACAATATAGTTCTGTTCATTACTTGTAAGTACTCTTCCTTTAGGTATATGATGCCATTTTTCTAAACATCCTCGACAACAAGTTGCTGTTGCATGTTGTGCAATAAAAACTGGATGATTTTTCATTGGTGTTTGTGCTCCATCATTTAAAGGATTAGCTGGAGCTAATTTATTTTTAATAAAATCTTTAGCATGTTCTTTTATTACTTCATAACCTTTATCATCTAAATAAGCTAATTCCTTCTTACGTAAATGAAATCCACTTCTAAATTTTGAATGACTTAAATCATCTAATTTTTTATCAATTATTAATTTAGCTTTTTCATTCATTCTTCGTTCCTAAATCCTCAGCAAATCTTAATAAATATCCATCTGGATCCATTACTAAAAATTCTTTATTACCTAATAATTTATCATCTTCACGATACCAATTTTCTTCCATTGGATACTTTATCTCATAACCATTATTAATTAAATTATTGTAAATATCTTCTACATTATCAACTTCTAATTGAAAATTAATACCTCGACCAAAAGGATATTCTAACTCTCCTACTTGCCACTTATCATCTAAAGTTATCTCTTGTAACATAAATTGAATTTCCCCTAGTGAAAGAAAAACAAATAAATCTTCTTTTCTTTCATACTCTATTTTAAAACCACAAGTTTGATAAAACTTTAATGAATTATTTAAGTTTCTAACTGATAACTCTGGAATGTTTTTATTAAAAATCATTTTTATAATTCTTTCTTCCAAAGACCATGTTTATTACAGTATTCATAAATAACCATTCCTTTTTCATAATCGAATACTGCTTCAGGTGTTTCACCTGGTTTAAACATATATTTAACTACTGAATCACTATATTCAGCTACAATAAAATTAATATAATGGTCTTCATCCATTGGATGAGGTACTTCTCCTACTCTAACATATACTGTATCATCTTCAATTTGAACAAAAGGAACATGTTTTTCCTTTGCTGCATCTGTTGTATTAGCAACTAATTCAGTCATTGGTTCACCACAACACATAACTTTACAATTTTCTTCTAACATATCTATAAGTGTTCCACACTTACTACATTTAAATAATTTCATTTTAATCCCTCCACTTATATTTTAACACAAAAGATTCTATTACTTAGAATCTTTTTCAATTGGATTAACATGAATAATCGTTAAATAAATCTCTGGTATTTTTTTACCTATTTCCTTTTCTAAATCATTAGCTATCTTATGACTTTCAAAAGTCGATAAATTACCATCAACAAAGATTGAAAAACTTACCTGATATAAATAACCAACTGGAGTTGCATTAAAATGATTTATCTTAACAATTTCTTTATGTTCTTTAATTATTTCTAATACTTTATCTTTTGTATTACTAGAGATTGTCTTATCCATTAAAACATCATAACTAGCAATAAAGATCTTAACTCCAGTATATATAATCCATAAAGATATAATCATACCAACAATACTATCAACAATATATATTCCTCCTAAAGAGAATAACGCTGATAATAAGTTAAATGAAGTTAAGAAAACATCATTACGATGATCTTTACTATTAGCTTCAATTAATAAATTATTATATTTCTTACTAATCTTTCTTGTATAAAAATATAATAATAATTTAACTAAAATTGTTACTAAACATACAACAACTAACCAAATAGTAAATTCATAATTACTTTTAATAAATAAAGCTATTACTGAATCCCATAATATCTTTATACCTAAAACAATCATTGTTACACTAATAAGCATTGAATAGATATATTCAGCTTTACCATGTCCTAAGTTATGATCTTCATCAGCACCTTTACTAGCTACTCTAGAACCAATATAAGTCATTACTGAACTTAGTATATCAGAAGCACTATTAAAAGCATCAGCAAGCATTGCTTGACTAGAAGCCATTAAACCAACAATAATTTTTATTATAAATAAAAAAATATTTCCTAAAATACCTAAAATACTTGCTCTTTTAGCTTCTTTAAAACGATCCATAAAATCTCTCCTTTAAGGGCCATTTAATTATATCATACTTTAACCTAATGCAACATCTAAAATCATCATAATCATAAAACCTATAATAAAACCAATCGTATTTATCTTATTATCTTCTGTTGACTCCGGTATTAATTCAACAATGATTACATAAATCATTGCTCCCGCAGCAAAAGAAAGCAAATAAGGTAAGATAACACTTACAATACTTGAAAATATTAAAGTAATAATGGCTCCTAATAACTCAAATAAAGCTGATATAATACCATAGATAAAAGCTTTAGTTTTAGACATTCCTTTATTTTTTAAAGGTAATGATACAATTAAACCTTCTGGTATATTTTGAATAGCTATTCCTACTGATAAAGCATAACAAGCTGTTAAAGTAACATTATGATATAACATATAACTAGCAAATATTATTCCTACAGCACAACCTTCAGGTATATTATGTAAAGTTATAGCTAACATCATCCTATCTAACTTCTTTTCCTTTTTAATCTTTCTTTTATTAAGTAAATAATCAATTAAAAAGAAGACCATAATACTTACTAATAAACCAATACTAGCTGGTAACCAAGTTATACCCCTACTCATTTCTATTGCTGGTATTATTAAAGACCAAATTGAAGCAGCCATCATCACCCCTGCCGCAAAACCTAAAATAATTATTTCTAATCTCCTAGATATTTTATTTTTAACAAAATATACCATTAAAGCTCCAAATGCTGTTCCTATAAATGGGATTAGTATTCCTATTAAAACACTCATATTTATCTCCTTACACTAATAATAGTGTATGAAAAATAAACTATTCTGTAACAACATAAACCCATATAAAAAGTAGATTATTCATCTACTATATTATTATTTTCATCAAACTTAATATTAATAACTTTACGTGATGCTAAATAATCACACATATGAACAAATTTCTGTTCTGGACTACTAGGTATTGGTAAAATAACATCACTATAATTACTAGTATTAAACTTACCCATATGACTACTTATACATTCACATAAGAAATTAATATCATCATTATTTAACATTAATTCCCCTTTATATTTTCTTAAGAAATCACAAGCTACTAATGGATGATCAAATAAAGTATATTGTGTTTCTTCTTCACCCTTTTTAACACTATCATGTAATACTAATGCCATAATAATTAAATCTTTAGTTCTTTGATTAAACTTATATATCCCAAATAACTCATAAGCCATTCTTACTGCTGCTTTAGTATGTCTTACTAAACCACCTTCACCTTGTGTATAAGCTGGATGATATTTACCAGTTGACGAAGCAGGTATTTTAAAAAAATAATCAGGTATTTTATCAATCATTATTGCTAAAGATTCTCTTATCTCTTCATCAACTATATAACTTAATTCTTGTTTAAATACATCTCTTTTATTCATATCATCACCTATAATATTATATCACATTTTATTTATGAGGGTTCCCATAAGTTAGGGAGATATCTTTACTTTTAACTCCATCATTCTTTAAAGTAACAACCATATCTTTTATTTCTTTAAGTTGTTCTTTTGTTAAACTATGTCTATCTATATCTTCAATAGGTACGACATATCCTGTTTCTCCTATTTCTTGATCATAATATTTAAAGATATCTAAGTTTTGTAAATAATAATCAGTCGCTGCTATTTCACTTAAATCTTCAGCTAAAACATTTAAATATATTTCATTATATAAATAATATAAAGCTTCACCAAATAATAAAAGTAAAGCTAAGATAATTTTCATAATAACATGTATATCAACGTTATATATAACAATACCAGATATAATACCTCCTAAAATCGCTAAAAACTTTTTAACATAAACTTTAAAACTATCTTTAGCTAAAGTATCATAAGCATAATCCATATTATCACTAGCTTGTTCTTCCATACGTAAACGATAAACATTTAAATTATGTAAGCTATAAAACTCATTTCTTACTGTTCCATCAGCATAAGTAATACTCATTGTTTCTGGCATTGTCTCTATATCAACAATAAATCTTTTCTCCTCATCTTCATTCTTTGCAAAATCAATCATTATATCATCTCAATTTCATTCTTTTTTCTAATATTTCTGTTGTATTATGTTCTTCTTCCTCTTTCATATCTGGTGTTATAGTCTTAGCTATTTTACCTACTAATTTAGGATCAACTATTGCTTGGATATCTGATAAAGTAAGTAAATACCAATCTTCTTCTAATCCTGTATTTGGATCTACTATTCTTACTTTAAAATTATCTTTCATCTTTAAAAATTCATCAGCACTTAAAATAACTCCTGCCGCATAACGATTATAATCGACCTTTTCACTTTGTTCTTTTTGATAACATATCGAACTAACTACTAAAACACAAATAATTAATATTTTTAAAATATTAGGTAAAGGCATTGAAGCTGATAAATAAACTCCTAAAATTGCCAATAATGCTTCAATTAATTGTTTCATTGTAGCTCTTTTATTTTCCTTTAAAATTTCTTTAATATAATCATCACGATATTCTAAATATTGTTCTTCCATAAGACCAAGTACTTGATTTAAACTACTTACAGTAAAATCACAATTTTCGCTTCTTCCCGAAGCATACTTAATAACATATTTATTTTCATCATCTTTTAAAGCTACACCTAAAATAAACTTATCTTTGTCTTCTGTATTCTTTGTAATATCTATCATTTTAGTTCCTCTTTTTCATTAAGTTAATATTCTAACTTTAAGCAATTAAAAAAGCAAGTATAATTACTTAACTCTTTTATCATTAATATTCATTTCTATAGCAATTATTATATCAATTATGTACTTATTAGAATCAATTTCATTTATTGCAAAACACTTTTTACCTAGATCTTTAAATGATGCCCCACATGAATATAATTGTTTTCTATCTAAAATAATAAATCGATCATGAAAAGAATTATTTCTATAAAATATAATATTGGAATATTGAGAAGTATACTTGTTTTTTAAAACTTCATTTATATTACTAGATACTATTATTATTGGAATATTTATTTCTCTTAATATATCTAACAATTCTTTACCTGCATAATTATCAATAATAATTATCTCTTTTTGAGCTTTATTAAAAATCTTTATTAAAATAGAATAAGCATCATATATTTGACCAGCAAAAAATATTTTATTTATTTTTTCATTAGTTTTCATTTTTTTTATCGTGTTTTCAATGTTTAATAATCTATTCTCATGATTTAGCAATATTTCATTGTTATTCTGTGTCACAGCAAAATATTTTCGCATTATAACAAAGGCATCCATTATTTTTATACTTACCTCAATTGCAACCTTTGATTTTAAGATAGTTGCTAACATTGCCACTCCTTGTTCAGTAAATACTCTAGGATTACTTCTAGACATCTTACTATAATTTGTGGTCAAATATTTTGACCGCAATTCATCCAACTCAGTCTTATTTAATACCCAAGAGAATCTTTCAGGAAATTTTATGATATTATTTTTTACAGCTTGGTTTATTTCTTTTGTTCCATTTTTACATTCATATAATTTTGCTAAATCAGAATCTAACATTACTTGTTTACCTCTTATTTCATAAATCATATTTTCTATTTTTTTATCATTTTCTGTAACTATTTCATTCATTTACTTTCCTCCTAAATAAAAAAGACATACCCATTATGAGTATGTCCGCATCATGTTTGTTATTTCTTGCCTAAATAACTAACGCTATCGTCTAAATTGTCATATTAACACTCGGCAAGTAATTAATACATTTATATTGTATCAAATTTTAACAAAAATAACAATATTTTACTTTAATTGTAATTTACTTACTTTTCTGATTTTAAAACAGCTAGGAAAGCTTCTTGTGGTACTTCAACTTTACCGACCATTTTCATACGTTTTTTACCTTCTTTTTGTTTCTCTAATAATTTCTTCTTACGTGATATATCTCCACCATAACATTTAGCTAAGACATTCTTACGCATTGCACTAATATTTTCACGAGCAATAATCTTACTACCAACACTAGCTTGTAAAGGTACTTGGAATAATTGACGAGGTATTATTTCTCTTAAGCTTTCCACAACCTTTTTGCCTCTACCATAAGCTTGATCTTTATGAACAATAACACTTAAAGCATCAACAATTTCACCATTAATTAAAATATCCATTTTAACTAAATCAGATGGTTTATAACCACATAATTCATAATCAAAAGAAGCATATCCTTTAGTCATACTCTTAAGTTTATCAAAGAAATCATAAACTATTTCTGATAAAGGTATTTCATAATGAATATTAACTCTAGTTGGATCTATATAATCCATACTTTTATAAATACCTCTTTTATCTTGGCACAACTCCATAATTGGTCCAATATAATCACTAGGAACAAAGATATTAGTTTTAATATAAGGTTCTCTTATTTCTTTAATTAAACCTCTTTCAGGCATCTTCGTTGGACTATCTATTAAAATAGTTTCTCCATTAGTTAAATCAACTTCATATATTACAGAAGGACTAGTAGCTATAACATCTAAATCAAATTCTCTTTCTAGCCTTGTCATAATAATATCCATATGAAGTAATCCTAAAAAACCAGTTCTAAAGCCAAAACCTAACGCTTCACTAGTTTCTGGTTCAAAAGTTAACGAAGCATCATTTAATTGTAATTTTTCTAAAGCTTCACGTAATTGAGGAAACTTATTTGGTTCAACCGGAAATATACCACTATAAACCATTGGTTTCATAGGTTGATAACCAGGTAATGGTTCTCTTGCTTCATTACTTAAAACCGTTAAAGTATCACCAACTCTAATACTTCTAATATCTTTAATTGAACCACTTATCCATCCAACTTCTCCAGATACTAATTCTTTTTTAACTTCTTCCTTTGGATGATTAACACCTAGTTCAACAACATCATAACTATCTTTAGTAGCTAACATTTTCATTGTATCATTACTAGTTATCTTACCATCAAAGACTCTTACTAAAGCAATAACTCCTCTATAAGCATCAAAATGACTATCGAAAACTAATGCTCTAGTCGGAGCATTATTATTAATTTTTGGTGCTGGAATACGTTCAATAATAGCTTTAATTAAATCTTCTACTCCTTCACCCGTTTTACCACTACAGAGTAATACTTCTTCTTTATTAAATCCTAATACTTCTTTTAATTCTCTTAATACTTTAGGAACATCTGCATTAGGTAAATCTATTTTATTAATTACCGGAATAATTACTAAGTCATCACTCATTGCTAAATATAAATTAGCTAAAGTTTGGGCTTCAATACCTTGTGCAGCATCTACTACTAAGATAGCTCCTTCACAAGCCGCTAAACTTCTTGAAACTTCATAACTAAAATCAACATGACCAGGTGTATCTATTAAATGTAAGATATATTCTTCATTATTATATTTATATTTAAGTTGTACTGCATTTAACTTAATAGTAATACCTCTTTCTCTCTCTAAGTCCATACTATCAAGTATCTGTGCTTTCATCTCATGTTTATCTACTCCACCTGTTATCTCTAAAATACGATCAGCTAAAGTACTTTTACCATGATCTATATGAGCAATAATTGAAAAATTACGAATATTTTCTTGCTTCATAATTACCACCTAAGTAGGATTATATCAAAAATTAACCAGAACAAAAAGTAAAATGAATAAATAAAATTATTTATTTTACATTAAGAAACCTCACGATTTCTTTTTCTTGCTTCACTGGAGTCTCCTCCTCCACAAGCCTAACTTCCGATGGTCGCCATCGTACATAATTCTTTTCTAATTTTGTTTGATAAAAAATATTAATTTTTCTATCTAATATATAATTACAAACCAAAAAATTTATTCCATAAATCAATTATACAGTAACGAACTTGTGTTCGTCAATATGCTTTTGGAATTTTTAAAGAACTTTCCTATAAGATAAAAAAAAGATTATCTAATCTTTTCTATGTTTGACAATAATAATGTCCTGTTTCAAAGGTATATAAGAATGAATCATAAGTCTCTGTTTCTTTACCATATCCCATATAATAAGTATCATAATTCATTTCTTTTAAATTAATATAAGCTTCTGTTGGTGCTGAAAAAGTAACATTATAATCACTTATATTAAAATATCCTGCATATTTACCTAACTTCTGTTCATATAAAGCTTGTAATGCTTCTAAATCATCTGTATTTTGTTTTAAATAATACATTGCAATTGAAACATCTGCTTGATAAAATACTTTAGTTTTAGCATCAAATTTAACTATTATTTGTTCAACAATACTTGTTGGATATATATCATCTAAATCTCTTTTAATTGATGAAGTACAACTAATAGTTAAGATTTCATCAGGTACAGTAACTTCTCCACTTGATGGATTTTCTTCTCCAGGTAAAGTACTTGGTATCGTACTTGATTCTTCCTTATCTTCTCTAATTAAAAAACTATCTGGACTTATTTCTTTAACTTCTTCAGATGGAGTTAATTCATTTGTTACAACAGCACTTTTATATTTATTAGAAGACATAGCTACACATATTCCCATCAATGATAAAATAAGCATAACAAAAACAAAACTAAAAAATATTAGTTCCAAAAGCTTCGAATCTTTAAAACTCTTCACCCATAATTTACTCTTATTAATAATAGTATTAAATATCTCTTTAGCTTTTTCCATCTTACTCACCTATTATTAATTTAAGTATAAATTATGCCCAAATATTTTGCAATAAAGAAGGTTATAACCTAACACTCATTAGACAAAAAAAAGAAGATAAATTCTTATTTATCCTCTTCATAATCACAGTTACTACAAATAATTTTTTTACCTTTATCAAGTAACATATTATTACATTCTGGACACATCCTATTAATTGGTATATACCAATAAGCTGTTTTACATTTTGGATAATTAGCACAGCCATAAAAAATCTTTCCTTTATGACTCTTCTTCTCCACAATCTTGCCCCCACAATTAGGACATTCTCCAACTTCTTTAACTTGAACTTCTTCTTTTTTAATATATTTACATTCTGGATAATTAGAACAAGCTATAAATTCTCCATAACGGCCATTTCTTTTAACTAAAGGACTACCACATTCTGGACAATTCTCCCCTGTTTGTTCTGCTTCTTTCTTTTCCATATGCTTAAATGCATCCTCAACTAAAGGTTCAAATTTATTATAGAAATCTCTAAGTACTGTAATATTATTGATTTTTGCATCAGCTATTTCATCTAACTCAGTTTCCATATTAGCTGTATATTCTACATTAATAATATCACTAAAACCTTCTTGTAATTTATCAGTTGTTTCAATACCAATAGTTGTTGGTACAAACTTTTTATCTTCAATAGTTACATAATCTCTTGCTTTAATTGTTTCCATAATTGTTGCATAAGTAGAAGGTCTACCAATACCAAGTTTTTCTAATTCTTTAATTAAAGAACTCTCTGTATATCTTGGTGCTGGTTTTGTAAAATGTTGTTCCTTTTTTATCTCATTAGCTTTTAAAGTTTTAACCCCATCTAAAGAAGGTAATACTACATCTTCAGAACTTTCATAATAACCATATACTTTTAAATAACCATCAAAGACTAATATACTACCATTAGCTTTAAATTCATAATCATTATTCATTAAAGTAACTGAAGTAGCTTTAACTTTAGCATCAGCCATTAAACAAGCTAAACTACGGGCATAAATTAAACTATATAATTTATATTCATCAGTTGATAAATACTTCTTTAAACTCTCTGGCGTACGATAAGCACTTGTTACTCTAATACCTTCATGAGCATCTTGCATGTTTTCATTTTTCTTTTGAACTTTAACATGTCCAACATACTTATCCCCATAAGTATCTTTAATATATTTAAATGTTTCATTAATAAATACTGGACTTAATCTCTCACTATCTGTACGCATATAAGTAATTAAACCAACTGTCTCACTACCTATATCAACACCTTCATATAACTTTTGTGCTATACGCATTGTCTTACTACTAGCAAAATTAAGTTTATTAACAGCTGTTTGTTGTAAAGTACTTGTTTTAAAAGGCATAACACCTTTCTTAGCTTTTTCTTTACTCTCTATATTTGTAATTTCAAATAATTCATCTAAAGAATTAATTATATGATCAGCTTCTGCTTCACTCTTTATTTCTAATTTCTTACCTTTATACTTCTCCGCATTAGCTTCCATTTGTTCAAATTGAGCTGTAATAGTCCAATACTCTTCAGGAATAAAAGCATTAATCTCTCTTTCACGATCAACAATTAATTTTAAAGCTACACTTTGAACACGACCAGCACTCTTGCCACCTGTTTTAGATTGCATTAATTTAGATAATCTAAAACCAATTATACGATCTAAAATTCTTCTTGTCTCTTGACTCTTAACTAAATCAATATCTATATCACGTGGATTCTTAAAAGCATCAATAACAACATCTTTCGTTATTTCATTAAAAGTAACTCTTTCATAATCTTTTTTAAGCCCTAATGCTTCTTTTAAATGCCAACTAATCGCTTCCCCTTCACGGTCGGGGTCGGTAGCTAAATAAACATGATCAACTTCTTTACTTAATTTCTTTAATTCACTAATAACTTTATTTTTACCTTTCATAGGAATATAAGAAGGTTTAAAGTCATTATCAACATCGACACCTAATCCAAATTTACCAGTCGTAGCTAAATCTCTAATATGTCCCATACTAGCAACTACTTTATAGTCAGTTCCCAAATATTTTTCAATTGTCTTACTTTTACTTGGAGATTCCACTATAACTAATTTCTTCATATCATGTATCCTTTCTTTGTGTTTAATTAAATAAATTATTCCTTATTTTCCTCACTATCTTTATTAGGATCTACTTCTTCTACTACATATTTTTCTTTTTCCTTTTCTAAGTAATTAAAATAATTAACTTTAATAGCTAAATTAGACATTGATATCTTATCTCTAATAGTTTTATTAATTTCTTTTAATTCTTCAACTGTATAAGTATCATCTTTTCTAACATAACTTATTTTACCAGTCTCTGCATTATAAAATGCTTTCTTATCTTTCCATGAACCATTTGCAAATATAACACGATCTGGATAAGTACTAGAAAGTAAATCATAACCTGCATATAATCTTGGATCATAATCTAAATCAAATAAATTAGCAACCGTTGGTGTTATATTAATATAACTAGTATATTCATCAAATTGTTGAGCTTGAATCTCTGGATTATATATGATAAATGGTATTCTATCAACTTCATATTGTTTATTAACATCATAATCAAAATAAGTATTTAAAACTGAATTCTTAATACCATAAGGATAATGATCACCATATAAAACAATAACTGTATCATCAAGTTTACCTTGATCTTCTAATCCTTCTAATAAAGCACCAATTGCATTATCAAATTCTTTTAACTTAGATAAATACCTCTTAAGTGTTATATCATAACCAGTGTCTTTAAATAAGTCAAGATATTTATCACCATATTCACTACTCATTGTATATGGTTGATGAGCTGTAACTGAAGTCATCCATACCATAAACTTATCTTGATCTTCTGTCTTCTCTAACATCTTTTCAACTAATTCAACATCACTAGGCCATTCTTTATATGCATTAGAATATGGTATACCAAGTTCTTGAACTCCATAGAAATGACCACTACCCATATTCTTATGAATCGTTGCTCTATAATAATATTGTTCTGTATAGTTATGATAACTAGTTGTTGTATATCCTGAATTATTAAATAAATTAAAGATTGCTTCTGGATATACATTATTACGATAATTATTAGCTGTACAACTATTATTAATTGTATATAAAGATACCATACCACTCATTTCATTATTACCAGTTGAACAAGAGTTACGTGGACTATAATTATTTATCCATGCCCAACCTTCGGTATATAATTTATGCATATTAGGGAAAAATCTTTCATCTAAAACAATCGTATTAGTAGATTCCATCATTATTACAATTAAATTTTTATCCTTAAAAATACCTGTATAATCATTCTTATCTGTAATTTCTTGACTTAAGAAATAATTATTTAATTTCTTGTAATTACTTCTCTTTTCATTCTTGGCTACTTGTTCCCACAAAGTATCATCTATTCTTCTTGTATAATCACTAATTACTTGTTCAGGTTTAACATAACCATCATCAAAAGCTGTCTTTTCAACATTTTGACTTGGTAATAATAGTGATTTAACGTCAACAAATAAATACATACTAGATCCAAATTGACTCATTGCAACATCTGGAATATCAGGATGAGCAAATAATTGCTTAGTTGTTTCTATTTGTAATGGATTTTGCATAAAACTAGCTGTTAAAGAAAAATAATATAAACCACTTAAAACTAAAGCAATAACAATCGCATTAATTTTACCATTAATAGCTCTTTTCTTTCTTTTCTTAGCTAAAATCTTATCATTTAATTCTTTTCTTTCATCAGAATCAAACTTATCAGAAAAGTCAATTGTATCATTTCTTTCTAATACTTTAAGTCGATGATCAAATAAAACATAAATTAAAGTTAAAACAACTACTGGAACTAAAATTAACCAATAATTCCAATGAAAACTATTTAAATAATCGCCAATATATTCCTTAACTGCTCCAACTTGAGTAGATGCTCCAAAAGACATAAAAACCCCTACAAAGTTCTTAAAACCCGCTTGAGCAACAGAATATATTGATAAAAATAAAGCTACTATTATATTTAAAATATTACTTCCAATACGGCCAAAAAAAGAAAATATCGCCGCACATAATAAAGAAATAATATTTATACCAATAAACATTCTTAATAAAGTCCAATCTAAAATTGGTAAATTAGTAACAACTCTAAAGATAATCTCTTCAGCTAATAAAGTAATCATTAATAAAAAATAATTTTTAAACACATTATTAAAAAATATTTTCATTTTCTTACAACTCCTTTTGCCTCTTTAATTAAATCACTAACTGGCTTATATGTAAACCTATAATTTTCAAGTAATCCATATTTTTTTATATTTTCTAAATGTAATTTAGTTGGATAACCCTTATGTTTAGCAAAGCCATATTCCGGATATTTTTTATCTAATTCTTCCATCATTCTATCCCTTGTAACTTTAGCTATAACACTACCTGCAGCTATTGATAAAGATAAAGCATCACCATGTACTATATCCTTATAAGGTATATCAATATTATTAAGTTTCATTGCATCACTTAAAACATATTCAGGTTTTACTTTTAAGTTTTGGATAGCTATCTTCATTGCTAAACGACTAGCTTCTAAAATATTTATTTCATCTATTGTTTTAGCATCAACAACTCCAACACCTACTGCAATAGCATCATTCATAATGATATCATAATATTTATTTCTTTTCTTCTCTGTAAGTTGTTTACTATCAGTTAAACCTTCTAATTGATAACCTTCTGGTAAGATAACTGCTCCAGCTACAACTGGACCTACTAAAGGACCACGTCCTGCTTCATCAACACCAGCTATTAAAGTAATTCCTTCTTTATATAATTCCTTCTCATACTTTAATAAATCAACTGATTCCTTTACTTCTTTTTTCATACTTGTCAACTAACTCCTTATTAACTTCTAAGCTCTTTAATTCTTCAAGATTTAATTCGCTAGCATCTACACTTCTAAGCCATGCCATAACTTGCCCTGGATTATTAAATAATTGATAAGGTTTCTTATATGAACTCTTAACAAAGATACTACAAAATTCTCTATCAGAAGCATGAACTAAAACATTCCAACTAAGTCTGTCATAACCAGCTTCACATACTAATTTATATCTTGCATATATCTTATTAAAACCAACCATAAAGTCCTTTGTCTTATTAAGTAATTTATCTTTTCTTAAACTATTACGACTATCTTCTTCCAATACTCCTAACAATAAATACTTCTTATATAAATCATCTACCGTATTTAAAATAGTTGGTAAATTAGTAATAATTCTAACCATTTCCTCTTTACTAAAATCCAAACATTCTAAAAAATAAATTAAACTATCTAATTGTTTTTTCACAAAATTAATAGTTCTTCCATTTATTTCTTCTTTTTTTCCATGATCTAAGTACTTAGTAATCGCCTCTAGAAAACGCTTTTGCGTTTCTAATTCTAATTTCCCTAAATTTAACTTTGTATAAAATAAATTACTAAAAGTATTATCCATAATTAATCAATCCTATCAAATGTAATCCCTTTTATTCGTTCATTTTTAATATCATCTAAAATCGCTTTACTAACACGATCATAATCGACTTCTCCCCCAGATACTATTGCTCCTATTTTACGACCTATATGTTCATAAACACTAACTAAGTCATCATTATCAATACTATCTAAGTTATATCTTTCTTTTAATATACTATTATAATATTTATCAAGTTTATTTAAAATATGTATTGCTACTTTATCTACTGGTAAAACATCTCTTGGTATCGCAGCAAAACTCGCTAAATTTAAAGCAATCTCTTCATTATCTAACTTCGGCCATAGTATTCCTGGACTATCAAGTAATAAAATATTGCTATTTGTCTTTAACCAAGCTAAATTCTTTGTAACTCCTGGCATATTACCAGTAACAGCTACTTTCTTACCAACCATTCGATTTATTAAAGTCGATTTCCCGACATTAGGAATTCCAATTACTAAAGCTCTTATTTCTTTCTTACTTAAGCCTTTATTTTCTCTTTTCTCTTGTAATTCTAAAGTAATCTTATGCGTTAAATCAATAATTCCTTGAGCACAATTATTTTCATTTAAATTAGTTAAAAAAACATAATATCCCTTATCTTCATAATATTTAACCCATTTATTTGTTACACTTAAATCACTTAAATCTTTCTTACTCATAATTAGAATTCTAGGTTTATCTTTAATTAAATCATCAATATCTTTTATCTTCGATGATAAAGGACATCTGGCATCAACTACTTCATATATAACATCAATTAAATCATATTTTTCTTGAATTAATCTTTTCGTCTTTGCCATATGGCCTGGATAATAATTGATTACGGTTTTTAGAAACCTTTCATTTTCGGTTGAGTTTGACATTTTAATCACTACCTTTTTCATTTAATAACTTGATTTTTTCTGCATTATTAAGAACATCTAATTGATATTTACATATATCACTTAATATTTCAAATCTCTCTTCTTTTGTTTTTCCTTCTTTAATCAACTCAGCATTATGAGATTCTAAATTAGATAAAACAGTTAATTCATTTATTGAAGCATAATCTCTTACATTCGAATTCTTTGCTAACTCTGGATTTAATTCCTTCCATTTTTTAGCAGTAGTATGAAATAATATTACATTAAGAATATCTGCTTCTTCAGCATATTTTAACCATTCTTTATTTTTATAAAAATCATTATCAGGTAAAATATAATTTTTAATTGCATCTGTATGGATTAGATAATTATTCTTTGTAAGTATTCTTTTTACATCCCATTCTCTATTTTGATTTTCTAGTTCTTTTAATCTTTCAAATTCTTTTATTAAATATAATTTAAATACTGGACTTATGGCAGATGCAAATTCAAATGCAAT
>CANPXB010000016.1 GCA_947585595.1 uncultured Bacilli bacterium | reverse complement strand
CCAAGCAGGAATTCTATGCCCCCACCATAATTGACGAGATATACACCAGTCATAAGATATTTCCATCCAGTGATTTAATATCTTTTCAAATCTGGCTGGAACAAAATTAACTTTTTCATCTTTCTTCTTTTGCGTTTCTAATACGTGTTTAGCTAAATCACCCATCTTAACAAACCATTGTTTAGACAAATATGGTTCAACCATAACTCCTGTTCTTTCACTATGACCAACTGAGTGTGTCATCTCTTCAATACGAATTAATAAACCTTCTTTTTCTAAGTCCTTTAATAATTCTTCACGACACATCTCTCTACTCATACCTTGATATTTACCAGCATTAGAATTCATTGTTCCATCTGGATTCATAACAATAATACGTTCTAGATTATGGCGATTACCTACTTCAAAGTCGTTAGGGTCATGAGCTGGTGTTATTTTAACAACACCTGTTCCAAATTCTGGATCAGCATGTTCATCAGTAATAACAGGTATTGCTTTACCAACAATTGGTAGAATAACATTCTTACCAACATACTTTTTATATCTCTTATCACTTTCATTAACTGCAACAGCTGTATCACCAAATAAAGTCTCAGGACGAGTTGTTGCTACATCTAAGTACTCATCAGTACCTTCAATATAATACTTTAAATGATAAAAAGCACCAGGTACATCTTTATAAATAACTTCTTCATTAGATAAAGCTGTTTGAGCTTCAGGATCCCAGTTAATTATCTTTTCTCCACGATAGATAATTCCTTCATTATAATAATCAACAAATACTTTAGTAACTGCTTTATTTAAACCTTCATCTAAAGTAAATCTCTCTTTATTATAATCTACTGAAATACCAACTTTCGCCCATTGATCTCTAATACTTCCACCATATTCATGAGTCCAATCCCAACAAGCTTCTAAGAATTTTTCACGACCATATTCATATTTATCAATACCTTGTTCTTTTAACTTCTTAACTACCTTTGCTTCTGTTGCGATCGCAGCATGATCCATTCCAGGAAGCCATAAGCAATCAAAACCTTGCATTCTTTTATAACGAATAATAATATCTTGAATTGAAACATCTAAGGCATGTCCTAAATGTAATTTACCTGTAACATTTGGTGGAGGTATTACAATACAAAATGGATCTTTACTTTTATCTCCTGAGTTAAAATATCCTTTATTCTTCCAATTCTCATATTTACCTTCTTCAATTCTCTTATGATCATATTTAGTTTCTATTTCCATCATAATTATCAATCCTTTCATTAATATAATTTAATACAATTTGATTAACTTCATCAAATAAATGATTTTTGTTAACAATCTCATTATAAACAAGATAATTCTTTTTATATTCCTTTAAACAAACATCATTATATATTTCAAAAGCAAAAGCATATTGCGTACAAACACGATCATTAATTGTTTTACAAAACACACGATTAACTAATTGATGTTTTCTAATCGCATCCATTACTTCTAATGATATTTCATCATCACTACTATTAAAATAATACTCATTAGGTATTCCATATAAAAATAATATATCTAATTTATCAACATCTTTAATTAACTTAACATGTTTTAATATTCTTTCATCAGTTATTTCTGGTAATTCAAATTTATTATGATATTTAATAGCTACTTCAATTATTGGATACCATTCTTCTTTATCACAAAATAACTTAATTTCACCTTTTCTAAATAACTGTAAAACACTTAAATCAGCATGATCTACTGTATCTTTATCAACAAAACTGTCATAGACTCGTACCTGTTCAAAACGTCCAATATCATGTAATAAACCTATTGTTGTAGCAAGTTCGACATCTTCTTTATTAAAACCTAATAATTTAGCATACTTATTAGCTAACTTCATCACCCGCATAGAATGATTATATTTCATCTTAATCTTAATATTATTTAAATCATAATTACTAACATATTTGGTAAACTCATCTATCATTGTTTCACCCCTTTACAAATAAAAAAATAGTTATAACTTAAGGACGAGTAATAACCCGCGGTACCACCTTAATTTATAACTATTGTTATACCCTTCTAATATTTAACGCATATTAACGATTTACTCCCAAGCAACCTTCTTCTACTATTCATATTCTTTTCCACCAACCAAGAACTCTCTTTAAATCCTAAGTAAAATACTCCTCTTGTTCAACATACTTAAAGGTATTATAAAACATTAAAGAATTAAAAGCAATAAAATTTTATTGAGTAAAAATATCAAATAAGTTATAATTATATCAGAATAAAGAGGATTGATATTATGGCTTTACATGAATTTAATTATGAAAAAGAAGCAACTGTAAGTATTGTAAAAAGTATTCTAACTGATGCTATTAAAATGAAAGCATCAGATATTCACTTCGACCCTGAACCAAATAAACTTGTTATAAGATTCAGAATCAATGGTGATTTAGTTGAATATACTACTGCTCCAGAAAACGTTAAAACAAATATTACAACCAGAATTAAAATCTTAGCTGGCATGAATATTACTGAAGCTATAATTCCTCAAATTGGTTTAATAAACTTTGAGTTAAGTAGTAAAACCCATAATATGCGTACAGCATCTATTCCTGTTATTGATGGCGAAAAGATTGTTGTCCATCTATCTAACTATGCGAAAAACTTTAAAAACTTAGATAGTCTTGGTTTTGCAAAAGAAAACATTGAAAAAATTAAATCAATGCTTGAAAATCCTGATGGTATTATTTTAATTACTGGTGTTAATTCATCTGGTAAAACAACTTCAATGTATGCCATCCTTCAAGAACTAAGTAAAAAACCAATCAACATCATCTCTGTTGAAAACCCAATAAAAATGAAATTACCTGGTGTCAACCAAGTCCAAATAAATAATGAACGAGGTATTACTTATAATAGTATCTTAAAATCTATTCTCTTATCAGATCCTGATGTTATTGCCATCAATGAATTAATTGATGATGAAACAGTTCGTACGGCCTTACGTTCATCAATCTCCGGTCGTTTAGTTATTTCCACTATGAATACTAAAACCGCTTTCACAACTATTAAATCATTACTTAATATGGATGTTGAAAACTACTTATTAGGATCAAACCTAAATGGTATTATCTCTCAAAGACTAGTAAAAAAACTATGCCCTACTTGTCGTAAAAAAGTTAATGCCTCAGCATATGAAAAGAAAATAATCAAAGCTATCTTAGATGAAGATATTGAAGAATTATATACTCCAAATGGCTGTGAAGAATGTCAAGATGGTTACATTGATCAAATACCAGTTGCTGAAGTTGTAAGTATTGGTGATGAACTACGTCAAGCCATCTCTAATCATCGTGATGAAGATTTAATCTATAATATCATTTATAATGAAAACAATTCTATTATTAAAGATGCCTTTAAAAAAGTTATAAGTGGTGATACTTCATTTGCAGAAGCTTTAAAAATAATTGATATTAAAGCTGATCTAAGTAAAAATGAAAAAGACTTAAAAGACTTATTACTTGGTAAAGAAACTGAAGAGGAAGAAAGCGAACCCTCTTCTAATGAAAAAGAAGAAGTAAAAGAAGATAAAACTTCTAAAGAAGATAAAAAGGAAACTTCAACCAAAAAAGAGGATAAAGAAAAAACTCCTGTTAAAGAACCAGAAAAAGAAGATAAACCTCAAGAAGAAAAACAAGAAAAAGAAGAAAACAAAGACGAAGGTTTAATTAATGATAGTGAACTACTAAAACAAGCTTTAAATTTAATTCAAAAACAATTAAAAACTAAACCTGAAGAGGAAGATAAAAAAGAGGATAAAGCTAATCCTTCTAAAGAAGAAAAAGAAATAAAGGAAGAAAAAACATCTGAAGAGGTAGAATCTAAAGAACAACCTAAAGAAGAAACTGAAGAACCTAAAGAAGAAACTAAACCTGAAGAGACAAAAAAAGAAGAAACCCCAGCAGCACCAATCATTATTCCTAAAGAGGAAGATGATGATGACGATGACGATGATTCCTTCAGTTATGACAAGTCATACGTTAATAATTTTTAAAAGAACAGCAATGTTCTTTTTTATTTAAAGATAATTGATAAAAAAGATTTAATTGGTTCCATAAAAACAAAAACTAAATAAAGACCGGTTATTAAAAATGGTCCAAATGGAATCTCTTTATTAACCTTCGCTAAAGAATAATAAATAGCACTAGGAAAAGCTAAGAAAGATCCTAATACCAAAGATATAATACTTAATCTAACTCCTAAGACAAAGCCAAAAAACATTGCTAGTTTTATATCTCCTCCCCCTATTGAATCTTGTTTAAATATCTTATTACCAAGCCATCTTATAGCTAACATAAAAATAAAGATTAAAAGCCCACTACATAAAGATATAATAAATGTTTTAAAACCAAAGAATATAGCTTTAAATAATAAAATTAATATTGAAAAAAAGATTAATGGTTCATCTAAAATAACATAATATTTAAAATCACTAACATAAATCATCACGGCTAATAAAGTTAAAATAATAATAGCAATTAATTCATAACTAAAACCATAAAATATATAACCAAAACTAAATAATAAACCACATATAAAATCTAATATTACATACATTAAAGAAATCCTATTCTTACAATAAGGACATCTACCCCTACTCATCAAATAAGAAAATAAAGGTATTAACTGATACCATTTATATTTATGATTACAATGATCACAAGCATTAACATATTCTTTTTTTCTTAAAGGTAGTTTCAAAGCTAATATAATACATAAATATCCAGCTATAAGACCAACAAAAAACAATAAGATAATTGTATAGACATCTATTAGCATTATATCACCTTCTTTAAACCCCTATATCATAAAGATTATACCATATAATTAATAAAAAGTAATTATCATTCATATACTATATTGGTGATAAAGATGTATAATAATTTTTCTTTTTTAAATATTATTAATGGTTTATCTAAAACCTTAAATATAGCTAATCAAATGATACCATTATATAAACAAGTTAAACCACTTATTACTAATTCTAATAAAATCTTAAATAATTTACAAAATCTAAAAAATAAACAAGTAGAACCAGCTAAAACCAATTCTACACCTATCGTAAAACAACTTAATACACCAACATTTTTCCAATAGAAAAAGTTATTTCACTTCTGAAATAGCTTTTTTTAATTTCCATAATTCAATATATTTTTTTAATTTAATATTTAACTTAATAAATGATATCTTTTTAATTATTTTCTTTTCTTGTTCTATTAAATAATTATTATAATCAGTATTATTTAATAAACCATATTCAATTTCATTTTTCGTATTCTTTTTCTCATCTTTAATAAATAACGAAGTAACATACCATTTCTTTTTATCAAAAATATATTTTTCATTTTTTAAATAATAACCTAATTTATTAAGTTCCCTACGTAATATATTATGATCATTATTTGATTGAATAATTAACTTATCAATCTTTTTTAATTTATCTTTATCTTCTAAAATATGTAGTATAGTAGATGTTCCCATTCCTGATATTATTAAAGTATTAAGTCCCTTTAATGGTATATTTGTAAGTCCATCACTTAAGACTGTTTTAATATCAAGTTTACTCTTTTTAATATTATTAATAGCTCCATCTAAGGCCTTTTGATTAATATCACTAGCTATTATATCTTTAACTAAATTATTTTCTTTTAAATAGATACTTAAATAACCATGATCACAACCAATATCAGCAACCCTATCGGTTTTTAAAACAAATTCTGCTAAACTTTTTAATCTTTTACTTAACTTAGTCACTTAAGAAATCTTTTAACTTTTTAGCTCTTGATGGATGTCTTAATTTTCTTAAAGCTTTAGCTTCAATTTGTCTTATTCTTTCTCTGGTAACATTAAATTTCTTACCAACTTCCTCTAAAGTATGACTAGTTCCATCAACTAAACCAAAACGTAACTCTAATACTTCTTGTTCTCTTTCTTGTAAAGTCATTAAAACATTTTTAATTTCTTCTTTTAAGATTTCATTAGTTGCATATTCTTCAGGACTCATACTTCTTTCATCTTTAATGAAATCACCTAAATGTGAATCATCTTCTTCACCAATAGGAGTATCTAATGATACTGGATCTTGACTTATCTTCATAACTTCTCTTACTTTATCAACAGAAATACCCATCTTCTCAGCTAATTCTTCTTCACTAGGTTCTCTATTTAATTCAAGAGTCATTTGTCGTTGAACACGAGCCATTTTATTTATTGTTTCAACCATATGAACTGGTACTCTTATTGTTCTAGCTTGATCTGCTAAAGCTCTAGTAATTGCTTGTCTAATCCACCAAGTAGCATATGTACTAAATTTATAACCTTTACCATAATCAAACTTATCTACCGCTTTCATAAGACCAATATTACCTTCTTGAATTAAATCTAAGAAAAGTAAACCACGTCCAACATATCTTTTAGCAATAGAAACAACTAAACGTAAGTTAGATTCAGCTAAAATATTTTTAGCATCTTCTTCTCCATTAGCAATTCTTACTGATAAATCTAATTCTTCTTCTGAACTTAATAAACTAATACGACCTATTTCTTTTAAATACATACGAACTGGATCATTAATATTAATATCTTTAGTAATTTCTTCATCAGATAAAACTAAATTTTCTTCTTCCATGTCCATCTTAGGACCTTCGCCATCACTACCTTCAGCAACAACTTCTATCCCATTATCCATTAAAAGATTATATAAATCATCTAAAGAATCATTATCAATATCTAATCCTTTTAAAGATTCAGCTAATTGTTCAAAAGTTAATACATTATTATTCTTCTGACCTAATTCAACTAATTCCTTTTTTCTTTCTTCAAAACTCTTAATCTCTACCATATCTACACTTCCTCTTTTTTTAGCTCTGCAATCTGTGCCGCTAATTTCATCTTTTTATCCACATCTAACTCTTTCTTCATTAATTCCTTCAAACGTTTAATTTCATTCTTCGTCATTACTTTTAAAAGAGCTAATATATATTCATCCATAGCTTCCATTGTTACTTCATCATTTGCTGAATCATTAACAATTTCCATTACTTTACCTTTTATACTATCTTTATCATTAACATAAGTAATAAAATCAGCTACAGTAATTTTCTTATTATTTTCTAAGAAATAAACTATTTCATTAGCAATCTCCCTATATAAACTATCACTGAAAAAACCTAACTTTTTCTGATATTCTCTAATATATTCTTCCCCATTCATCATAAAATAAAGAACTTTTTCTGATCCAATTATATAAGAATCTTTCTTTACTATTTCTCTTTTTACTTCTTCTTTCTTTTCTTTAACTACAACCGGTGCTAAATCATCTAACTTACTTTTTAAAATATCTAAAGAAATATCATATTCTTCACTAATTTTTTTTAAAGTAAGTTCACGAAGTATTGCATCATCATTATTAGCTAAATCTTTTAAAACATCATTTATATATGTCGTTAAATCCGTTACATTACTTAAATCCTTATTTTGTTTTAAATAATTCATTTTAAATTCAAAGAAAGTAATCGGTTCTAAGACATTCTCTTTAAATGCTTCTGCACCATTAGCTATAATATATTCATCCGGATCTTTCTCTCCACTTAATCTAATTACATAAGTTTCAATATTATTCTTTTCTAATTCTTCCCCATTATTAACTGTTGCTATTTCGCCAGCATTATCATTATCTAAACAAAGAATAACTTTAACCCTTAATTTCTTAAGTAAATTGATTTGTTCCTGTGTCATCGCCGTACCTTGTAATGCTACAACATTTTTAATTCCGACAGATGATACACGAATTGCATCCATAAACCCTTCAACCACTATAATCTGTTTTTCTCTTTTAGCTGCATCCTTAGCTTTATGATAGTTATAAAGTGTCTCTCCTTTTTTAAATAGTTTTGATTCACGACTATTCATATATTTAGATACATCTTTTTCACCACGATATATACGTGCACTAAAACCGACAATATTTCCTTCTTTATCCCATAAAGGAAAAGTAATACGACGACTAAACATATCATAAACTTTATCATTACTCTCATTTATTAAGCCGACATCAAGTAACCTTTTCTTATCATAACCCTTCTTACTTAATAAACTATATAATGAATCATTTGTATCTAAACTAAGGCCAATACCAAACTCTTTAATAATATCTTCATTTAACCCACGTTCTTTTAAATACTTCAAAGCATCTTTACCAGAATCAGTACGAAGATTATTTAAATAAAACTTCTGAGCTAAATCCATTATTTCATGCTCTTCTTTAAATATTTGTGGTGCACTATTAAATGTATCCACTGATAACTTCATTCCACACTTATCAGCAACTATCTTCACTGCTTCAATAAATGAAACATTTTCATAATCTTGAACAAATGTAAAAACATTACCAGTTGCGCCACAAGAAAAACATTTATATATTTGTTTTTCTCCTGAAACACTCATACTTGGTGAATGGTCATCATGGAAAGGACAAACACCTAAATAATTCTTTCCACGTTGGGTAAGAGGTAGATAGCTTCCTATAACAGAGACGATATCCGCCTTCGCTCTAATGCTATTAATTTCGTCATTACTAACAAAAGCCATAAAATCACCCCTCAATTATAATTATTATAGGTAACTTGCCAATTTCCTTTTTTTTCATTGAAATTTTTTCTAAAAACTTCAAAATTCGTGAATATTTTACCATATTTTGCCCCTTTTGCGCAAAAATTTCTTTAAATTTAGCCAAAACATATAAAAAACTTCACTATCCTTTAGTGAAGTTTAATTAATTGTTTTTTTATCTTATGATTTTTTTCATAATTAACATTGCTACAAAGCTAAATAAAGTTGGATCATAACATTCAATTCCTGTTATTGGTGGCATTATTTCCTCAACTGGTTCTGGCTCGGGTTCAGGTTCTGGTTCAGGTTCAGGAATTGGCTCAGGTTCTGGTTCAGGTTCTGGTTCATCTACCGGTGGTTCAACATAGTAATTAAATAAAGTTCTTTTATGTTCTGTTACTTCATCAACAATTGTTTCTTGATATTTCTCAGCTAAAGTATGATTGTCAATTCCACTAACTTGTTCTACATTATATGTTCCATAACCTAATACAATACTAGCATATCCTAAATCATTAGTTTCAATAGTTTCAACTTTATTACCTAGTTTATCAATAATATCAAAACCTGCCCCACTTTCATAAGCACATACTTTATTTTTACATGCATACTTAATTATCTCAATCGTATTTTTAATAAGTAAATTTTGTAATGGTACTTCAGGATGCTCATTCTTCTTATTAATTGTTACATTATAAGTATTATTATCTTGTTTGTATCCAACACCAAAACTAACTTGTTTAACAACATAATCACCATATGGTAAATGCTGAGTTGTTTGAGTCTTCTCATCATCAGCACAAACCGTTTCTACTAAATCACCACTCTCTGTTCTTATTTCATAACAAGTGTTTGAAAAATCAGCTTCGACTGTATAAACAGATGTATCTTTATGAATATCTAATGTAATATCACCTTTTGTAACATTAACATTAATTACTAATTCGTCATTTTCAACATCACCAGGTTTAATTACATCTTGACGATTGGTACTATCGTAGATAACTATTTTATCCTGAAAACGATTACTTTTCTTTTTAAAGACAATTGTTCCACTTTCCGTAACTTTATTTAAATGAAAACCACCACTTAAATCATTACCATAACTATTACTAACGATATCATAATCATTACTATTTAATCCACTAATATCTAAACTCTCATTTAGATTAACTTCATAATCATGAACAAAACTAGGGATATTATCATGCTCAGCAACATCTTTTTCTATAGCACTAATTTCACTAGAAAACTTATTATCAAGTCTTTCATGATAAGTTTGATCTGTAAAATAAATATCTGTCTCTGGTGAAACAGTCTGCCAAATCAAAAACTGCGTAATAACATACCATTCGTTACTAGTACGACCATCATAACCAAAACCATAATAGATTAATAACTCAATTCTCCTAAGTTGACTACTACTAAGATTCTTATACTGTTTTAAATCTTCAATAGCTGTATAATCACCTTTATTATCCTCTAAATCTTCATATGGTTCAATACAATAAACAAATCTATCATGACTATCTCTAATTAATTGACCAAAATAATGATCGTTTTCTCCATCTTTAATACGACTTACATAAATACCATCAACTTTTTCAGCACCGTGAAATGTTTCTGCCTTAACTACTATACCAATAGCTAATAAAGACAAAAACAAAATAAATAAATTTAATATTTTTTTCATTAAAAACCTCCTTAAAAAATAATCAAAAAATTATTAAAATTTTCATTAAAATTCAACCAAATTATTTCATAGGCAATCTACTCCCTTCACTATATATATTCTGCATCCACCCCCTGATTTCCTTTTTTTTTCGTAAAATTTTTTAAATTTTTGCCAAAAAAAAGAGTATTTCTTACTCTAATACTCCTTTTATACGTCTTACACCTGCTGATGAAGCTTCCTCTTTAATAATTCTAAAATGACCTAATTCATTAGTATTTTTAACATGAGGTCCACCACATAACTCTTTAGAAACATCACCAATACTATAAACAGTTACAATATCAGGATATTTTTCGATAAACATACATTCAGCTCCAGATTTAATTGCTTCTTCTTTAGGCATTTCTTCAACTGTTACTGGAATTCCTTCACTTATCCATTCATTTACTAAATCTTCAGCACGTTTCTTTTCTTCATCACTTAATTTATGATCACAACTAAAGTCAAATCTCATTCTTTCATCAGTTATATTAGAACCTTTTTGATGAACATCTGGTCCAACAACAATCTTTAATGCTGCATTGAGTAAATGGGTTGCTGTATGATATCTTGTTTCAACTTCACTATTACCAGCTAAACCACCTTTAAATTTACCAGCTGAAGCTGTACGTGATTTTTCTTGATGTTCCATAAACTTAGCACGATATCCTTCTTCGTCAACTTTTAAATTTCTTTCACTAGCAAGTTCAATCGTTAATTCTAATGGAAAACCATAAGTATCAAATAAATGGAATGCTGTTTCACCATCAATATCTTTATTATCTTTAGCTACTTTTTCAAATTCTCTTAAACCTTTTTCTAAAGTTCTACCAAATTTAACTTTTTCATTTCTTAATACTTCTAAAACGACATCATAATTATCTTCTAATTCTTTATAATATTTTTTATATTTATCTAATAATAATCTAGCTATTTGTTCTTCAAAATTACTATTTATATCAATACCTAATGTTTTAGCATGACGAATAGCTCTTCTAATTAATCTTCTTAAAATATAACCTTGATCAGTATTAGAAGGTTTAATACCTGCTGGATCAGCTGAGATAAAGACTGCCGTTCTTAAATGGTCAGCAATAATTCTCATACTCTTTTCATTACCTTCATATGGTACATTAGCTATTTTACTAATTAAATCAATAACATCTTTCCAAATACTAGATAAATAATTATCATTAACTCCTTCTAAAATAGCTGTAGTTCTTTCAACACCCATACCAGTATCAACATTCTTTTTAGGTAATTCTGTAACTACCCCATTACTATCTTTATAATATTGCATAAAGACATTATTCCATATTTCAACCCATCTATCATCTTCCGGATCAAAATTCTTTGGTATTTCATCATTACTTCTAAAATAGAATATTTCTGTATCTCCACCACAAGGTCCAGATTCACCAGCTATCCAGAAATTATCTTCTACTGTTTTAGCAATTCTTTCTTTTGGAATACCTAAACTTAACCATTTATTATAACTAACTTCATCAAATGGAATATCATCATTACCAGCAAATACTGTAACTCCTAATCTTTCAACTGGAATATTCAAATGTTTAGTTAAAAATTCAAAACTCCAAGCAATACTTTCATCTTTAAAATAATCTCCTAAACTCCAGTTACCTAACATTTCAAAGAATGTATGATGAGTTACATCTCCTACTGAATCTAAATCATTAGTTCTTACACATTTTTGATAATCAACTAATCTTGTTCCATATGGATGTGGTTGGCCCATTAAATAAGGGATTAATGGTTGCATACCAGCTGTATTAAATAATACTGATGGATCATTTTCTGGTACAACCGGTGCACTAGGTATTTGTTTATGTCCTTTTTCAATAAAAAAATTAATATATAAATCTTTTAAATTCATTTTTACTTCATTCCTTCCAATACTTTATTTACTTCTTTTTCTAAACTTTCATCAAAAGAGTTATTAATTACATAATTAAACTTATCGTAATTATCTAATTCTAATTCCGTATGATGTAATTTCTCACTATCGGTTAAATTTCTTTTAAACTCTTTAGCATTAACTCTTATTGTTATTACTTCATACTCTTTCATCTTCGTAAAATATTCTAATTCATGAACTAATCTTACATCAGATATAACAATATTTTTTATTCCAACTTTATCATAAACCTTAATATCTTCTAATAAACGATTAGTCATAAAATCTTCATCAACCGCTCGTAAAGTATCTCCCATATTTTGTAAAAATTCACGAGGTTTATTTTCGTCATTACCATCCCAATTAGATAATTCTAAAGCAAATAATTTAATATATTTACTAAAACTAGTAATAACTGTCTTATCTAATTTATTCTTAATTAAACTAGCAACTTCATTCTTTCCACTACCAGCTTTACCAGCAACTAAAAATATTCTCATAATTCCTCCTTCAATAAAAAACCACATTACTTGCAAGGAGCAAATAATGCGGTACCATCCTTTATTTAACTTAATTATGATAACGGTCTCCCGTTTAATCTCCGAAGGTAGCCATTTCATTTAATTTCTTCTTAGTTTCCACCACCCACTAAGTCTCTATAAATTCCTTAAATTACTTCGTCTTCATCAACAATTAATAATAAACTTAATAAATAAATTATATAAAACTATTTTTAAAAAGTAAAGAATTACTTTTTCTTTTAATTTTTATTCCTTGCATTTATTAATTGCTAATTTTAAATGTTCTAAACTTACTTTAATAATGGCAATAATTGGTGTTGCTAAAATCATTCCTATAATACCAAATAAATTACCAAATAAAAGTAAACCTATTAAGATAATAATTGGTCTTATTTTCATTTTTTTACTCATTACTATTGGTTGTAAAACATAATTTTCTATACTCTGGACTAAAACACATATTACAATGGTTACTATTCCCATCATTTTACTTTCTGTAAATCCGACACATACTGCTAATATTCCCCCTATATATGGTCCAATATAAGGAATTAAATCGGTAATTCCACATAATATTCCCAATAATAATGAAGCATCTAAACCAACTATCATAAATAAAATAGTATCCATTACAAAGACCCAAAAAGCAATAAATAAAGTTCCATTAACACACTTTCTAACTTCTGTACTAACATCCTTAGTTAAATTAGTAAAAACACATTGATACTTAGACGGAACCATCTTATTTAACCCTTCAATAATTACTTCATAATCCATACTCATATAAAGTCCTAATATTAAACCAACTAAAGTAACACCTAAATATTTGAACAATACTTTCACTATATTTACTAAATATAAAGGAATATTATCAAGTAAAAAATTTAAAACTCTATCTAAATAACTACTTAATCCTAAATCAGTTATTTTTCTTTGTAAAATATTAAAAAATGATGGTAATATTTCTCCTAATTCACTAATTTCTTTATAGATAGTTGGAATAAGTAAATAAAAAAATAAGGAAATAACCAAAACAATGAATAAAAATAAAGCAATACAAATAAAATTTCTTTTATGTCCTTTACTTAATTTAGTAATTAAAGGATCTAAAAGCCAAGCATAAATAAAACCGACAAATAAAGGAACTAATATTCCTAATATTAACTTTAAATAACTAAATATCTTTAAATATTTAATAATAAAAGCACTTAAAATAATGGCAATAAGTAATAAAACTATTTCTTTAAGTTTATCTAATTTCATATATCACCTTTGAAAAAGGACCTACTAATAGGTCCTACATTTCATCTATGATACAACATGTTTCCATATTTTTCATTTTTTCTTTTAAACATCCAACTAATAAACCAGCCATCATTGAAACTGCACTAGCTCCAACTATAATCATGATATTCTTTTTATCTTGCATCATTTTTTTCATTATAATTCACCTCTACAAGGTAGTATGCTCATTATTAATAAATTTATTCACTAGTTGTGTCTTTAAATATGTTTTACGATTAGTTGAATAATCATTATTAACTGCCATAATAAAGCTTTCCATTTCGCCAATAACTACTAAACTCTTCTTAGCTCGTGATACTCCTGTATAAATAAGCTTATTATAAAGCATCTTATAATAATTTTTTGATATTGGCATAATAACATGGGCGAATTCTGATCCTTGACTTTTATGAATTGAAATTGCATAAGCATGTTTAATATTAATTAAATCTTCTTTCGTATAAATAACTTCATTACCATCAAAATCAATAGTAAAAACTTCTTTTTTCTTCGGATTCATTATTGTATCTATACTACTAATATATCCAATATCTCCATTAAATATGTTATTATCTGGATCATTTACTAACTGTAATACTTTATCATGTTCCCTATAAATAACATCTCCTACTTTTATCTCCTTTTTATTTTTATCTTTAGGATTAAATATTTCTTGTAATAAAACATTTAAATTATCAATGCCATTCTCACCCTTATACATTGGTGCTAATATTTGAATATCTTCTTCCGTTAAACCTTTTTCTCTACTCATAATACATATTTTCCTAATCATTTCTTTAATCGCTAAACCACTAGCTATCATAAAGTTATAATCGTCAGTTTGCATATCAAAGCCTTCTCTTAAATTATGTTCTTTTATCTCTTTAGCTAAAATTGGAATATAAGAGTTTTCACTCTGACGATATATTTGTTCTAATGTCGTATGTGTAAACATATCACTATCGATTAAATCATTTAATATTAAACCAGGTCCAACTGAAGGTAATTGATTAGCATCTCCTACTAAGACTAAAGTAATATTATGTCCTATTCCTTTAAGTAGTGAATCAAATAAATAAGTATCAATCATACTTGTTTCATCAACAATTATTAATTTATGATAATTTTTATTATATTCATTAATTTGAAATTCATTCTTTTCTTTATTCCATTTTAAATAACGATGAATGGTCATAGCCCCTAACCCAGTTGAATCACTTAACTTCTTAGCTGCTCTACCAGTTGGAGCAAGTAAAGCAATTTCATTAATAATATCTTTATAATTTAAATTATGAATTCTAATATATAACTTAACTATTGAATTAATAATTGTTGTTTTACCAGTACCTGGTCCCCCTGTAATAATACTTATACGATTAGTTAATGCATTTTTAATTGCTTTCTTTTGATCAGTATTATATTTAACTTTATCTTCCTCTTCAATTCCGGCAATTAAAGCTGTAAAATTATCTACTTTTGTTTTACTATGACGAGCTATTAACTCTAAATTAAGGGCAATATCCTCTTCTTCATCATAATACTCTTTTAAAAATAAATATTTATCTTTAACTATTATTTCTTTTTTTCTTATTAATTCATCTAAATAAGTATCTAATTCATCTTCCGTAATGAATATTTTAAATTCATTTCTTAAATTACTAAATATCTCTTCTTCATAAAGATAAGTATCACCATTTTTAAAACTTAATCTTTTAAATGATTCAATAATACAAGCTAATACTCTTTCATGACTATCAGCTTCTTTCATTCCTAAAAATACTTTATCTAACTTATTAAAATCTATAATATCTATTAAAGAATAAATATCTTTATTAACTATTTCTAAAGAACTTTCGCCCCATTTATTTAAAATAGCCAAAGCTTCATTAATTGTAAAACCTAACTTTTTTAAATTAACTATTATTTCATCTGTACTTTGATACTTAACAATTGAATTATATATTCTTCTTGCCTTTACTTCAGAAATACCTGGTACTTTAAGTAATTCTTGATAATCGTTCTTAATTAAAGTTAAAGCATCTTCTCCTAAAACATCAACTATTGAAATAGCCGTCTTTTCTCCACAACCTTTAACTAAAGAACTAGATAAAAAATCAATAACCGCATCTTTTCCTTTAGGTTCTTCTCTTTCATAAGAAGATACTTGAAATTGATTACCATATCTTTCATTAAAAATATAATTACCTGTTAAATCATAATAATCTTCATTATTAACCATAGCAAAATAACCGGTAAAAGTAATAACTTTATTTTCAAAATCTTTCATTCCTTTAGAAGCTTCTTTAATTCTAAATAAACCTACTTTATACCCGTTATCTGATTCAAATATCATTTGTTTGAATTTACCTTTAATACATTCCATATTAAGTATCACCATTTACTATTTTAACATATGCCAAGCAAAAAAGCGAATATTTTTTCGCTTTTTCTATTTATCATCTTTATGTTTCTTTGTAAAATATAGTAATGCTTTATCAAACTCTGCTGCACTATCAAGTTTTAAGACTTCATTATCTTGACCCATTTTACGAATACAAAAGTCTTTTTCATCATTTTCATTAGTTAAGTATAAATAAGTTACATTGTTTTCTGTTATCTCATCAATAATAAAATAATCTTTATCATTTTCTAAAGTTATATATTCTAATTCTTCCATAATCCACCTACTTACCTTGTCTAAATCCCTCTACATCTTCTTGTTGTTTCTCTACACTATTTAATGATTGAATGTACTCTCTAACTAAGTCTCGATATTTATCGGTATCAACTACTAATCTACCATCTACTTCTCTACAAGCTCCTTTAGATGCACAATAACTAGCAAAACTAGAATAATCTGTATAACCACATGAATGCAATTGCGAAAATAGATGATCCATACATTCTAAAGCACTACTTTCATTCCAACCAATACGTCTAAAAGCTCCATATACAAACGAATCAAAATCCATACTTTTAGCATCATATTCTAAAGCTATCTCGCGATAATCATACCAATATTTACCAGGATCAGAAGCTGGATGAGTTCCCACTGAAACAGCATCTTCACCATAATCAACTGAAACATTAGTAGCTAGTGCTGTTGTTACACTATCTTTTATGCCATTATATCCTAATACAAGAGTTCCACTTACTAAAACAGCTGCTATAGCTCCAGCAATAAAGCCTCTTTTTATTCCTTCAGTAAATCCTCTATTTAAACCTTTTTTATAACCACGACGATATATTCGTCTGTTATTTTCTTCTTGTTGTTCTTTTGCCACACTAGCTTCACGAGCCTTTAAATATTCTTCAAAATCAATAGCATTATCAGCCATAATTATCACACCCTATTATAAATATACTACACTTAAAAAGAAGTGTCAAAATACTTTACTTATTCTATGTCAAAAGAAAAGAAGTGATTAATCACTTCATACTTGGACTACTAGGATCCGTCTTATATATACAACATAAAACAAATAACAAAATAATTAAAATTAAATTTATAATTCCATAAATGCTTATTGATATTAATTTTAAATTCACATTCATAAAGGTTCGTATTATATAAACTACAGATGCTGATGCAACAAATGAAATAAATAACGATATCTCATTAATAATTACTTGTTGTAATAATGCTATTGACTTTATAAGTACATTACGAAAACCTAATATGCTATATATTTTCATAATTTTTTTATCATCATTAAACTTATTCAAAGTCAAGATTATAAATATTATTAGAAACATAAATCCAAATACTATTAACATTTTTCTTATAGTATTTAACATATCTTCATCATTCAATTTATTTGAAGAATTAACTTGATAAAATTCATAATCACAAAGATTGTCAGTATGACATAATTTATCTAATTCACTTTCGATTTGCTTATAACTAATATCTAATGATGGCTTGATTTTATATAAATATAAATTGTTTTGGTTAAATATTTTATGAAAAATATCTTTAGAAACATTTATTTGATAACAATCTTTAAAATTATATTCTATAATTTTTAAAACATAATTATCATTACCTATTCCTATATTCACTAAACTATTCGGAATTATATCAATATTTTGCTCATATGATTCATAATACTCGGGAAAAGAAAGAGTAATTTCATTATCAACAAGCTTTTCATCCTTAAATATTAAAATTCCATCAAAATCCATACTTATAAAAAATTGCCAACTATTATCATTAAAATTATTTTCATTTATATTATCATCATTCACAAAAGTTAATGGCCTTGTATAATCACTAGGTAAATATAAGGCACCTGTTTCAAACTTTGTAATTTTTTTTCCATGTAATGTGTCCGATAAATCATTCGTGCTCTTAACTAGAAAAAAGGTATTTTCAGAATAAAAAGTTTTTATCAATTCATCATAATAATTATTAAAAATCATTAATAGTGTAATTACTGTAAAAATCAAAGTATATAATACGATATAAATATAAATACTTTTTTTTCTAAAAAAACTCGAAATTAATGTTTTCATCTTATAATACTTATTAAACTTTTTTTCAAAAATATAAGAAGATACACAACATTACACAAAAAATTAACACTAAAAATAATACTAAATACACTCAAAATATATCTGTAACTATAAGTGCATTCAAACCCAATATAAGAAAAAGAATAGAAAATAGTATTTTTTAAAATAACAAATAATAAAAATGAAATTATAATACTAACTATATATGAAGTTATAATATTTAAAATAGAAGTACCTAAATATAATAAATTAATTGTAGAAGATTTATATCCTAGATTACGAAATATACCTAAAATATTTTTGTCCTTGTTAATTTTCTTTTTCAAGATAAAAACTAAAAATACTATTAGAATAAGAATAATAATATATCTTAATATATTTAATGTTTTATTAATATTTGAAATAGTACTATCATCAAGTTGAGTACGAATGTCAACAACAGAAAATCCCAATTTTTCTAATTGCTCTTGAACAATTGAAATATTATCAATCTTGTTAACCACAACATTCCAAGCCGAATAATTATCCTCTTCTGATCCAAATTTTTTATCAGCAATTTCTTTCATAGTCTCATAGGAAGTATAACAATAATTATTTTTATTCATTACCTTTCTATTATCATAAAGTCCAACAACTTTAAGTTTATCTTCATAATCTTTGTACTCACTTAACAAATCATCATCATTACTATCTGGATTAGGGCCAAAATAATTTACAGTTATTTCCTTTCCTAATAAGCTTTTTCCATTAATAATATTTGATTTTTTTATTTTAAATAAATCATAAGAATTAGAATCAGGATAAAATTCTGTCGGACAAATTATCTCATAATTATTTTTAAATTCTTTTTGACCATCTACAACATAATTAGGATTGTATCCACCACTTAGTAAAGTTATATAACCATCGTATTTATCACCAACGTACTCAGAACTAATTGTTAAAGAGCTATATTTATCACTATAAAACTCATCAATATTATCAACTTTTTTCAAATCACTAAAACCTAAGTCATCTTTTTCCAGAATAGGAGCAACAACTAAAGTTCTAAAATCAAAATTGCTATTTACCATCTGATCAATATAGTCTTTAAGATTATCTCCAAATATAAAAACTGCTAATAAACACAAAGATGAAATAATAATTAATAAAAAATTAAAGATGTTAGATTTATCTCTATAAAACAACTTAAATATTGTTTTAAAATAATCACTTATTTTCATATTTAACCTCATTTAATGTATTATTATTTATTTCATATATAACATCAGCATATTTTTTTATATTCTTACTATGTGAAACAACAATAACGCATTTCCCTTCTAAACTTAATTTTTTTAATAAGTCGAAAATAAGCATTTCATTTTTTTCATCTAAATTACCAGTCGGTTCATCAGCAAGTATGATCTGTGGATTATTTGCTAATGCCCTTGCAATTGCAACTCTTTGTTGCTCTCCTCCAGATAATTGACCAGGCATATGAGTAATTCTTTTTTTTAAGCCAAATTTTTCTAATAAAACAAGTGCTCTTTTTTCTCTTTCATCACCATCTATACTTTTATCAATCAACATAGGTAACATAACATTTTCTAAGGCATTCATATACGGATTTAATAAATAATCTTGGAAAATTAATCCAATATTATCTCTTCTTAAATCAGCTATCTCATTATCTTTTAAATCTTCACAAGATTTATCATATAATAAATACTCACCAGAAGTAGGTTTATCTAACAATCCTAAAATATTTATCAACGTAGATTTACCAGCACCACTTTCACCGATTATTGCATAAAACTTTTTTTCACAAAATTCAACATTTAAATCATTAAAAATAGTAATCAGTCGTCTTTTTAATTTATATTGTTTACATACATTTTTTAATAGTATTATGTTTTTTTCTTTTTTTACCATCTTATACTACACTTCCTTTTGACAATAGTTGTCATATTTTTTGTTTCTTTTTGTTTCTAAGGAAAAAATATCATAAACATCTTTCTTTTGAAAGTGAATGTTAAGCACATTTCATATTATCTATAGTGAATTAAATGCACATAAAAAATAGTGTTATTAAACACTATTTAATAATTTCTTCAATTAAATCTTTTAAAAATTTAGATTTATCTTTCATATTTCTTTCTGAACCACAATCTCCAGAAATACAAGTGTATTTCTTCTTATATTCAAAACTATATTTATCATTTTCATAATTATCGAAATATACTTCATTTGTATCCAATTCATAATAATATTCTTCTATAATTAAGTCTTCCTTATAAATAGTAACATTCAGTTCACGAGAAGAAGAAATATAAGTAATATCAATATTTTTATTATCTTTTTTTAATGAATAATAATAATTTTCTTTATCAGAAGTATTGAAATTAGATTTTATTCTTTTTTCTAAGTCATAATTTAATGTCTTATTATCTTTTTTTACATAATCTTTAGAAATACTTTTTTTCTTAGAAAAAATTAAATTATCATTAACATAATCTTCCTCAAATGATAATTTCAAAACTTCATACGTATTATCATAGTATATTTTAAGATACATATTTTTAATTATAGAACTATAATATTTCATATCGAAATATTCTTCATAGCCTAAATAATCAAAAAATAAAATATTTTCTTCTTCAGTGGATAGTATCTCCTTTTCGTTATTATCAATTACATAAAATAATTCAAGTTTATCTATTTTTTTATTATCTAAATTAATAATATTGCCAAGATTAAAATAGATTTTCTCGTTAGTTTTAATTAAAATTCCATTACTAACTTCAAAATTATCACCATTTCCAAAAACAGTATATACACTAATAGATTTATAAAAGTTAATAAAATAATAAAAGAAAAACAAAAGTAATAGAAAAAATAACATCATAACTACTATTTTAAAATTTCTTTTGAATATATTTCTTTCTTTATATAGTTCAAGAGTAACATTTTTTTTAGGGTTTTTTTCTCCTGCAAGTAACTCTTCTATTGAAACAGAAAATATTTCAGATAATCTTTGTAGTGCTGAAATATCTGGAAGACTCTTGCCATTCTCCCATTTACTTACAGCATCTCTTCCAAGTGGAATTTTATTTGCTAATTGTTCTTGAGTCCATTTTTTTTCTTCTCTTAACTTTTTTATAAATTTTCCTGTTTTTTCTTGATTCATAATAAGTAACTCCATTAAATATTAAATGTATAATAGCACAAAAAAGCTTAAAATAAAAGTTAACATAATAAAAGAAGTGATTAATCACTTCATACTTGGACTACTAGGATCAGTATCATATAAATAATCATCACTTACATAAACCTCACCATTATATACTAATGAACCATCAGGTAAATTATCTAAACTATAATTATTATTTTTAACATCACTAGCTTGAACATATACTTTATATTTAGTATCGTCATCATCTAATAAAACAACATTATTTTCATTATCAACTAATTCGCCAGATACACTACCATTTTTAAAAGATTCACCATTTTCATCTAATAAAGTAGCATCAGCATATGGTGTTTCACTAAATACCGCTTCGGGATACAAACTATTAGCAATCGCTTCATTATAAGCTGTTACTGCAGATCTAAAAGCACTATGATATTTATCTATTAAAGAACTAGTAAATTCTAAAGGTAAACCAGATTCTATTTGATCAACATAATTATAATAATTAATCATAACTGTTGAAAAATCACTATATAAATTTTCTCTTTGCGTTTTCGCATAATCATATGGACTAGCTTCAGCTTTATCAGATATTAAACCCATTGCATAATTCGCCCATGATACTAAAACTAAATCATCAGCTGAATCAATTGTATTTAAATGTTGTTCTACTATTGCAACTGGTTCTTTAACTACATCTTTTTTAGGTAATGCTTTAAATACCCCAAGAGCAAATAAAACAGCCATTGCTCCCGCCGTTAAACGTCCAACCATTTTCTTACGTTGTAACTTAAACTTTTGATATCTCTTCTCCGCAAAATCTCTTTTATTAGCTTCTGTTTCTCTTTCTACAACTCCCATATGGAAATTTAACTTTTTATAACTACCATTTTGAAAATCAAAAGAAAGATCCGCAATTGAATAACCATGTTTAGTTAAAAAAACATAACCATTATCATTTTCTTCTATTTTATTAACAACTAAACCATAATTCATTTTAATAAGCTCACAAACATTATGTAAAACTTTATCTGATAAAGAATATCTCTTTGTATAGATATAATTAATTTCTTTTTTTTCGGTGTTTTCCATAATATCACACGCCTTCATCTATTATCCAAATTATATAATATTTTATTTATTAATTCAATATACCCCAAACGTCTAATATATTAGCTTTCTTAACTAAAATATCATAACATTTATTAGGTTCTAATTCTTGATTAACTACTACTTTTAAAAAGTTTTCTGTATGACCAGTTGAAATACCATCATTAACTTCTTCAATTAACACATTAACTACTTTATTTATAAATTCTTTATTATAAGCTAATTGTAATTCTTCATCTATTTTAATTAAACGACGTGCTCTTTCTTTCTTAATATTATTAGGTACTTGATCACTCATTGTTGCAGCTTTAGTTCCTTCTCTTACACTATAAGGAAAAACATGTATCTTACTAAATCTAACCCTTTTACAAAAATCTATGCATTCATTAAAATCTTCTTCTGTTTCAAAAGGAAATCCGACTATTACATCAGTTGTTAAATTAATATTAGGTCTTGCTTCCCTTATTTTATTTATCTTCTCTAAATATTCTTCTTTTGTATATTTACGATTCATTAATTTTAAAATTCTTTCACTACCAGATTGTAATGAAACATGTAAATGTCCACATAGTTTACTATTATTTTTTAATTCTAAAATAAACTTATCATTAATTTCTGTAATTTCTATACTAGATATTCTAATTCTTTCTAATTCTTTTATTTTAGATACTTCTCTAATTAAATCTGTTAAATCATATTCCCCAGTTTCTTTGCCATAAGCTCCAGTATTAATTCCGGTAAAAACAATTTCTTTATGTCCTTTAGCTACTAAGTTCTTAACTTCTTTTACTACTTCCTCAAACTTTTTACTTCTAATACTTCCTCTAACATAAGGAATAATACAATAAGCGCAATAATTATTACAGCCATCTTGAATCTTAACATAAGCTCTAGTTAAATCATTAAATTCCTTAACTTCCATATCTTCAAATTCTAATTTTCTTGTATTATAAAACTTAATATACTTATCATTACTTAAAAGATAATCCTGAATTAATTTAACTACTAAAGACTTTTCTTTATTACCAATTAAAATATCAATGTCTAAATCATTTAAAGTTTCTCTTTTATTTTCTGCTGTACAACCACATACCATTAAAATAGCTTTTTTATTATCTCTTCTAACATCACGAATCATCTTTTTACATTTATTATCAGCAGTATTAGTAACACTACAAGTATTAACAATTACAATATCACTTGTTTTATAATCATCATTATATAAATAATTATTTTTAAGTAATTGTTCTTTCATATATTCTGATTCATATGAATTAACTTTACAACCAAAAGTAATAATACTAAACTTCATAAACATCACCTAACCCCAAGATTATAACACAAAAAAGCTAATCTCTAAAGATTAGCTATAAAAATCATAAAAATATATATAATAAAATATCAATTAGTGAAACTATAAGAACAAAGATTAAGAATATCCAACTACCTTTAGTAATTGTAATTTTTTTACTTTTTTCTTCTTCTATTTCTTTATCATCTGTAACTACTTTATCAAGTTTAACACTTAAAAATTTCTTCTTACTTAAATCATCTTTAGTCTTTAAACAGAATGTCGTTGAATCACCTAACTCTTTAAATCTTAAATCTTTATCTTGTTTAATAAAGAAACCAAACATTACTAAATCTCCGGCAGCTCCAGATATATTAAAGATTGATAAACATATAAGTAACATGGAATTTATTAACCAACCAATTATTAAAGTAATAACCCCAATAATTACAAATGGTGATAATAAAGAAACAATAATATTCTTTTTATCTACAAATTCTCCACACTTACAATAAAATATTCCTTTTTCTAAAGCTACTCCATAAGTAATATTCTCCCTTTTAGCTCCATTAACTTGATAAGCTATTCCATGAATAAGTTCATGAAGAGCACTCCATCCAAATAAAACAATAAAGAAAGTAACAATTGCTAAATCCATTTCGTCTTCACCTAAAGGTATATTAGGAGTAATACCAGTAAATTTATAATATAACCAAGTTGGGATAATTGGTATTATAAAGAATACTAATGCCATTAGAAAAATATAACCCATTCGATATTTAAAAATATAAGTATTTATTTTTTTATCATCTTTTTTCATAACTAACACCCTAATTTAAATTCTCTTTTAATTGTTTTAAATAAGCTAAATAAGCTTCTTCATGTTGATAATTATTATCTAATTCTTCACTCGGTTTAAAATCATTAACTTGTTCTTCATATTGTGATTGCTTTAATAATTCATCATAACTAATAATTGCTGTTTTTTCTTGTTCCATTTCATATTGTGTCATATCTACATTATGTTCTTTTGGTAATTGTTCTAATTCTTTACTAATACTTTGTAAATCATTATTATCATTATTTACTTCTTCCATTACTGGTTGTATTTTATCTTCTTCTATAGAATTATTCATATTTTCACGCATTTCTCTATTTTGTAAATATAAAAGTAATAAAATAGCAATAATTACAACAAATAATATGGCAAATAATATATATATTATTGGATTATTACTACTTACATTTACTAAATCATTAAAATACATTACAATCACCTCTACCCATTAAGAAACTATTATATAAGGATTATCTATTGTTCCGTCTCCTTTAATTTTAGCTTCCATATTAATATTAATAACTGGTCTTATATAACTATTACTTGATGTTAAAACACCATCTCCTAGTGACCCATCATCTAAAACATTAATCATTGATACATTATTATCTTGATTAATTAAATAACTATTACTAGTAACATAACTACCTTCAATATTACTATTATATAAATAATAATTTTTATTAGCTGTGTTCTTATAAGCCCCAGCTAATACTACTTCATCAACACTTAAAAGACCAACTTTACCAGTATAAACTGTCGCACTACAGAATAAATCTGGTGCTGTATCAACAAATATTCTTTCATAAGACCTAGAATAATTAATATTATTAAAATTATAAGTAAAATTATTATCTGTACAATAATCTTCATCTGCTAAATAATCAGTATAATCTTTTAACTTATTATCAACCCAAGTATTTAAAGTATTAACAATTGAGGCATTATTAAGTAATGCTAATTCTTTAGCATCACTAACCCCATTAGTATTATAAGGATACTCATTATCTAAAACATCATTTAATACTAATCTAACTGTTCCATCGCCATTAATTCTAACTATTCTAAATAATAATTCCCCTAATTTAACATAGTTATTATCCACATCGCCTCTAAAATAATAAGAAGTTCCACGATTATCACTTGTACTAATTAAACCTTCGTTAGTAGTTGCTACTTCATTACCAACTCTACTTTTAGGACTTACTATATCATTATTAAGTAAGATTAAATCATCAAAAGAATTAGGTGATAAAGATTCATTTTCGACACTTATCTTTCCTTTAAAATTAGTAATATTATCTAAATTAATTTTAATAGTAAATCTAACTGTATCTTCTCCTTCAAGATTAAATAAATTAAGTAATCTAACCTTATCACCTTTAGTTTTAACACTATTGATAACATTACCACTATAATCTTCTATTTGAACATCTATATTATCAGTATTAACATTTGTTAAATATAAAGAATAATATATTCTTTCTGGTGAATTATTAGTTAAAGTCATCTTATATTCATGAACTTTATTATCAAAACAACTTATATCTTGTCCATCAATATAATTTATAATTAAATCCCCTTCATTTACAACTATTGCAATAGGACCTTCATCTTTAAATAAATCTTTAATCTTTGTACTTAATAAAGCTCCCCCAATAATTACAAGGAAAATAATAATTAAAGATATAATAACTATTTTATACTTAGTATCTATATCTAAAATTCTAGCCATAATATTCTCACCTTTTCAAAAGTATTATACCACTAAAATACTCAACCAAACAATAATCTTTAAACTAGGTATTTTAATACAAATTATATTTATAATTACGATTAAAAAATATCTTACTATAAATTCCGTATATCCCATAGAAAATAAAAATGCCTATTTTTAAATGGAATAATAAATTTGGTGAGTAGTAATGATTGTTGAAAAGTTAAGAGAAAGTCGTGAAACTCTAGATATTAAGCAAAAAGATATTGCCAAATTATTTAGTGTTCATTTTACAACTGTATCAGGTTGGGAGAATGGTAACGATACCATTCCTTTAGCAAGACTTATCATCTACGCCAATCATTTTAACTTTAGTCTTGATTATTTATATGGTCTTACCAAACATAATATTGCTTATGATAAAATAGTTGTTAATTTAGAAAATATTGCTAAAAACTTAAAAGCTTTACGCAAAGCTAATAACATGACTCAACGCGAAGTATGTAAAAGACTAAATATTGCTGATAGTTCCTACTCTGATTATGAAACTGGTAAACGATTAATTTCTACAACTACCTTGTTTGCTTTAACCACAATTTATAAACCTTTCTCAGTCGATGCTATTTTCGATCGTCATAAATTAAAATAAGACATTTCAACTTAATGAAATGTCTTTTTTATTATAAATATTTTCTAAAGTTTTTAAAAGAACTACCTGTTTCTAAATCCGTTTCCGCTAATTCCTTAAATAATTCTTTTTGTTTACGATCAAGTTTATCCGGAATAATAACATCTAAAACAACATACATATCGCCTTTTTTATTACGGGTTGGATCTTTAACTCCTTTACCACGTAATCTTAATTGATCACCTGGTTGACTTCCAGCATCTATATCTAAGATAACTGTTCCATCAATTGTTGGAACTTCTTTTTTACATCCTAATACAGCTTCAGTAATTGTTAAAGGTACATCAACATAAATATCATTTTCTTTTCTTTCAAATAATGGATGATCTTTAACGACAAATTCAATATAAATATCTCCGTTTGGTCCTCCATTATATCCTGCTGCTCCCTTTCCAGTTATTCTTAATTGATGACCAGTATCAACACCTTCAGGAACGGTAATTTCAATTTCTTTATTCTTAACAACATGACCTGTTCCACCACATTTTTTACAAATGTTTTTAAATGTTTTACCTCTACCACCACAATCTGGGCAAGTACTTTCTGATTGGAAAACCCCAAACATTGTTCTTTGTTGTGTAACTACACGACCACGGCCACCACATGTATGACATGCTTCTTCACCGCTACCGCCTTTACCATCACAATCATCACATTCTGAATCTAAATCAATACTAATTGTTTTCTTACAACCAAATACTGCTTCTTCAAAAGTTAAATTAACTTTAACTAAAGAATCTCTTCCTTTAGCTGGACGATTACTTCTGCCTCTACCACGGCTTCCACCAAACATACCGCCACCAAATAAATCATCAAAAATACTTGATAGATCGATATCATCAGCTGAGAATCCACCAAATCCTCCGCCAAAACCACCTTGGGCAGCGCCACTAGTAAACGCTTCGTGTCCTAATTGATCATATTGTCTTCTCTTATCAGGATCAGATAAAACAGCATAAGCTTCACCAATTTCCTTAAACTTAGCTTCAGCTCCTGGTTCTTTATTTATATCAGGGTGATACTTCTTGGCCATTTTTCTAAAAGCACTTTTAATCTCATCTGCTGAAGCATCTTTAGAAACCCCTAAAGTTTCATAATAATCTTTACTGCTAGCCATTATCTCACCTCACCCTCATATATTTCTCTAAACTTATCTAATAAAGAATCAAAATACTTAATTGCTTCTTCATAAACATTCTTATCTTCTAAATCAACACCTAATATTTTAAACGCTTCACTTGGCCATTTATCAGAACCACATTTCAAGAACTTCATATAATTATTAAGCATTTCTTTATCACCCTCAAGAATTTTAGAAGCTACTAATGAAGCCACACTTATACAAATTGCATAACTATATAGATAAAAATGCATATAATAATGACTTCTAGTTATCCATTTATTTTTAGCATACTTATCTAATTTAACAGCAGGTCCATAATATTTTTTCAAAGAAGATCTAGTCTTACTATCCATAAATTCCTTAGTAATAGCTCCACCTTTATGAACTAAATTATACATTTCTTGCTCTAATTTACCTTCTCTAACCGCTCCAAATAAATTAGATGTAATAACGTCTAAGATATTAGCCACACCAGCTAACTTCTCTTCCTTATTTTTACCATTATTAACTAAATAACTAGAAAGTAAACACTCATTAGTTAAAGATGCTACTTCTGCCACCAAATTAGCTACAAAACGATATTGATAAGGATTGTTTTCATTTTCAAATTGATGGTGAACATTATGACCACATTCATGAGCAATTGTTGAAACCGAATCTAAAGTTCCATTAAAACTTAATAAAATACGTGAATCTTGTTTAATAGATGAAGCTGAATATCCTCCACTGCATTTGCCTTTATATTGACAATAATCAATATAATGATTAGCAATAATCTTTTCATACTTATCACTATATTCTTTTCCTAAAGGTTTAATTGCTTCTCTAACTAAATCTTGAGCTTCCTCTATTGTATATTCCTTATCAGAAGATGCTAATTCTAGATTCATATCATACATTCTTAATTTATCAAAACCTAAAACATCTCTTTTTAATTCATAATACTTATGTAATGAATCTAAATGTTCTTCTGTAGTTTTAACTAAAGTTTTAAAAACCTTATCATTTAAATTTAAACCAAATAACTTTTGTTCCCATGAATCTTTAAACTTATATATCTTTGCTAATTTATCATTTAATTGAACATAACTATTTAAATAATAAGCATTACTACTACTATATTGTTCTAGTTTCTTATTAAATAAATTATATACTTTCTTTCTAATTGCCTCATCTTTATTCTTGGTAAGTAGTCGATAATTAGTAGTAGCAATAACTACATTCTCCCCATCTACTTTAACTTTACCATAATCATGTTCATTATTCAGTAAATTAGATGACATATCATCAAAATGATTAGTCGCAGTTGTAAGTTCATTAACAATCACTTCTTCACTTTCTGGTAAGACATGTTCTTTATTACGATATATCTTATCAAGTAAAGCTCTATATTCTAATAATTCATTACAATTCTTAAATAAAGCTTCATAGTCATCACTACTTAATTTAAGTAATTCTGGTTCAAAGAAACAAGTATTATTAGTTAAAATTGCCCCTAATTGTTCAGCTTTATTTTTACGAATAATATTTTCTTCTTTACCTAATTCTTCATCATCTTTCAAAAACGCATAAACATATAGATCTTCAAAGTATCCTAATGCTTCATATTGTTTTTGTAAAAATTCATATAACTTATGCGCATCATTTGTACAACCTACATAACTAGCAAGTTCATCAATTAAAACTTTATCTTTTTCATAAGTTTCTTCAAATTCTTCTTCATTTCTAAAGAAGGGAGTTAAATCCCATTTATATTTTTCTGGTACCTCATTACGGTTATTATACTTTTGCATGACTTCCTCCTCTATTAGAGCTAAAAGTTCTAGTCTCCTAGAACTTTTACTAATACATTATTATTTTTCTTCGTAATTAGCTTCTTGAACATTATCGTGTTTATCATCGTCATCATCTTTACTTGATGAGTCATTATCAGCTTCACGATTCTTAGCAGCTTCTTCATAAACTTTAGTAGCTAAAGACATAGCTTTTTCTTGTAGTTCATCTTTTAATTTCTTAATTTCATCAATGTCATCATCATCCATTGCTTTTCTTAAGTCTTTAATCTTATCTTCAGCTTCTTCTTTATCTTTAGAATCTATCTTATCTCCTAAATCTTTAATCGCTTTTTCTGTTTGGAAGATTAATGAATCAGCATCGTTCTTAACTTCTACTTCTTCTTTACGTTTTTCATCAGCTTCTTTATTAGCTTCTGCCTCTTTCATCATCTTATCTATTTCTTCATCAGTCAAATTAGTACTTGAAGTAATTGTAATTGCTTGTTCTTTACCTGTACCTAAATCTTTAGCCGATACATTAACAATACCATTAGCATCAATATCAAATTTAACTTCGATTTGTGGAACACCTCTTGGTGCTGGAGGAATATCACCTAATTGGAATCTTCCTAAAGTCTTATTATCTTGAACCATAGGTCTTTCAC